>NZ_RZTB01000129.1:0-14867 GCF_003997735.1 Mesorhizobium sp. M7A.F.Ca.MR.148.00.0.0
TCCTGCGCTTCTGGAACGACGATGTCATTCGCGATATCGACAATGTCTGCCAGCATGTCGTGATTGTGGCTGGGCTGGGCGACGCGTCGTAAGCGCGGAGGTGGAGATTGGGCAAGGCAGGCGCTCCACGGCGCCCCCCTCTGCCCTGCCGGGCATCTCCCCCTCTTGGGGGGAGATTGGCTGCTTTGGGGGCAGCGCCAACATCAGCTATTCAATCCGGCCCAAACCCTGGGCTCGTCGCGCTCCCATCGTCCAGCTTCGACAGCCACTCGACCAACGCCGGGCGATAGCGCGTCAGGCCCTTGTAGTTGGCGAGTTCGTCGGGCAGGTCGCGGATGACGCGGTGCAGGCGCCGTGCCCATTTTGGCTGCGTCACCAGTTCATCCATCTTGATCAGATAGCAGCGGATCGGGAAGACGATGCCGTTGGAGCGCGGCAGGCGCCAGAAGCTCTGCAGTTCGACGCGAAGATGCACCTTGTCGCCGACATTCTCCGGCGTCACCGTCGCCCGATCCGGCCCCCATTTGTGGTAGTTCTCGGGGCTGGTGTCGAGGCGCGGATTGATGGTCATCGTCCAGTTCAGGCGCCGCGCCGGCTTGCCTTGCTGGATGTTGGTGAGGAATTTCAGCGCCCTGACGAAAATCCCCTTCTCATGCGCCAGCGGCACCGGAGCGTGCCATTCGAAGAAGTTCATGCCGATGTCGAAATCGAGCGACCAGTCGGCCTGGGTGGTGACCATGCCGGCATCCATCCACAGATTGCCGTCGCGCTGGTCGAGGATGCAGAAATCGCCCTGGCTCTGCCGGGTGATGTATTCCATCGGCCCGTAAGGCAGCGTCGAGGTGTCGCCGAAAGTGAAGGTGTCGTCGATGCCAAGCGGCCGGTTGACCCAGCGCCAGCGATCGCCGTCGCGGGTCAGTGTGAAATGCTCGGGGTAGCCCAGCGCCTGCTGCTCCATCAAAAGCTCGAGCAGGTCCCAGCCGGCCAGCGTCATGTGCGGCAGCGACTGGCAGCGCAGCGGATCCTCGGCCAGGACCAGTGCGCGGTCCTGCATCTCGGCGACATAGTGCTCATCGACGTCGATCAGGTTTTCCAGCACGCTGCCCCTGGGCCCGACGACATGCGGCTCGATGTTGACCGCATACATGTAGGCGTCTTCGTGGAACGGGAACGGGAAGCGCCTGATGTGCTCAGGGCTGTTCTTGAAGGTGAAGTCGTCGCGGAACGTTTCCTTGCGAAAGGTAATGTCCATGATTTTCTCCTAGAGCGGGCTGCCCGCTCTATCTCTTTGTTTTAGCCGCATTTCTGCGACGCCAAGTGTATCCACTTGGCTGCAAAATGCTCTACCGTTCCAGGACCAGCGACCGGCCTTCGAAGCGCGACACGCACGGCATGATCTTCTTGCCCGAACGGTGCTCTTCCTCGCTCAGCCAGTGGTCGTTGTGGATGAACCTGCCGTCGCAAGAGATGACGTTGGTCTCGCACTGGCCGCAGACGCCGCCGCGGCAGAGATAGGGCGGATCGACGCCGGCCGCCTCGATCGCCTCGAGCAGGCTCTGCTGTTCGTCGACGCGGATCGCCTTGCCGCTGACGGCAAGCGTCACGTCGAACGGCAGTCCGGGTTGAGGTGCCGCGAAATGCTCGAAATGCACGGTTTCCGCCGGCCAGCCAAGGCTTGCCGCGCGATCGCGCACCCAGTTGATCATCCCGGCCGGGCCGCAGACATAGAGATGCGTGCCGAGCGGCTGCGTCGACAGCAACCGGTCGAGTTCGATGCGCTCCTCAAGGTCGTCATGATAGAGCCTGACCCGGCGGTCGTAGCGCTCGCGCAGCACATCGGCATAGGTGCCGAGCGATGCGGTGCGGCAGGTGTAGTGCAGTTCGAAATTGCCGCCTTCCGCCGCAAGCTGAGCGGTCTGTGCCATGAACGGCGTGATGCCGATGCCGCCGGCCAGCATCAGATGCTTTTTGGCGCGCAGGTCGAGCGAGAACAGGTTGACGGGGTAGCTGACCACCATCTCCATGCCCGGCTTGACGCTCCGGTGCATGAACAGCGAGCCGCCACGGCCGACATCGTCGCGCCGCACCGAGATCGTGTATTCGCGCGTATCGAGCGGCGAGCCCATCAGCGAATAGGGATTGAGCCTGGTGCGTTCGCCGTCGCGCATCTCGACCACGACATGGGCGCCGCCGGAAAAAGTCGGCAAAAGCTGCCCGTCGCGCCGGCGAAAATGGAAGCGGGTGACGAGGTCGTTGACCGGGACGACGTCGCTGACAACGACATCGAGTTTTGTTGTTCCGGTGCTCATCGAAAAATCTCCTCCATCGGAGGAATCTCCGAGCGATCTTCCGCATTGATGCAGACGCCCTGGAAGGCTGCGATGCGCCTGGAATAATGGTCGCGCACCAGAAGCAGCAGGCCGCAATGCGCGCAGGTCGCCGGCTGCGTCGTCACATTCTCGGTGATGCCCTTGCAGTGGACGCATTGCATGCGCCGCGCCAGCGAGCCGCGGTGCTCGGTCTGGATCGAGGTGTGGTCGATGCCGGCTTCAAGCGCCACCTGCATCGCCTGGCCGATCAGGCCCTCGGTGCCGGCGAGATAGAGGCGCAATCCCATATGCGCGTTGGCCAGTGTCTGCCGGAGCCGTGGCAGCAGGCTGGCAAAGGACGGCGCCTCGTGGAACTGTGCCGGCTTCAACGCTTCGAGCGCGACGGCATGTTTCCCGTCAAGCCCGGGAATGAAGACGATTTCGGCGTCGCCGAAAAACCTGGGCGGCGCCCTCCCGGCCATCTCCGCTATCGCCAGCGCCCCTTCTGCATCCGCGATGAAAAGATGATGCTTGCCGGGTTGCGGTGACAAGGTTCCGTAAACGGGCCGGCTGATGATACTTTTGGCTGCCATTTATGTCTTCGTGCCTTCGAGCGCTTCACCGTTTCATAGAAACGGCGGACCGCTCTATCTCTTTGCTTTGACGCAATTCCGGACGGAAAACCGTTTCACACTTTTCCTGGAATTGCTCGAACCCCTCGGTGTTGACTATGCCTCAACCTTTCGCCGTGCGCTTGGCCTTCTTTGGATCATCGAAGGGAAGCGGCTGCGCCGTCGCCTTGATGGCACCGCTCTTGTTGCGGATTTCGAGCTTGGTGTCCTTGACCGCGCAGTCCACGTCGAGCCGGGCGATGCCCATCGATTTCTCGACCAGCGGCGAATACATGGCACAGGTTACCACGCCGACCTTTTTGCCGTCGCGATAGACCGGCGCACCTTCGTCAGCCGGCTCCTTGCCGTCGAGCAGCACGCCATAGATCTTGAAGCGCTCCTTGCCCTTCAGGCGATAGTGCTCCTCGGCGCCGCGAAAGCCGGTCTTGCCGGGGCTGACGGTGAAGTCGAGGCCGAGTTCCCACAGCGTGTCGCCGGGGCCTTCGTTTTCAAACGGATATTTCTGCGAATTGTCGTAGGGGTAGAAGAGCAGATAACTTTCGACGCGCAGCATGTCGAGCGTGGTGAAGCGGCACGGAATGATGCCGGCGCTCTTGCCCTCGTCGAGGATCCTGTCCCAGATCGTGCCGGCATCCTGGCCGCGGCAGAAGATCTCGTAGCCGCGCTCGCCGGTATAGCCGGTGCGCGAAATCATGACGGGCAAGCCGAACAGTTGCGTCTGCATGTGATGGAAATAGTTGAGGTCGCGAATACCCGGCACGTGCTTGGCCAGATAGTCGACTGCTGTCGGACCCTGCAGCGACAGATCGTGCAGATTATCGTCGAAGCGCAGCGACACGTCGCGCCCTACCGAAGCACGCTGCAACTCCTCATGGCCGGTGCCCGAACCATGCACGACCATCCATGCATTGGGGCCGGTGCGGTAGAGGATGCAATCGTCGGTGAATTTTCCCGCCTCGTTCAGCATGCAGGCATAGGCCGACTTGCCGGGATAGATCTTTTCGACATCGCGTGTGGTGGCGAGGTCGATGAGATGCGAGGCGTGCGGCCCTGATATGTGGACCTTCTTGAGGCCGGAGACATCCATCAGACCAGCCTTGGTGCGGATGGCGATGTACTCCTCGTCGGCATCCTTGTCGTAGGTCCAGGCGGTTCCCATGCCGCTCCAGTCTTCGAGCTTCGAACCGAGCGCTCGGTGCCGATCCGCCAGGGTCGAAAATCTCCAGGATGCCGTCATCCGCTCGTCCTCCGTTTCGATAATGCTCTGCTGTTCCCTGCCCCCTGCGCAGCGGCGGGAGCTTTGGCCGAATATTGATCGCAAACCTCCGGGCGCCGCAATACCCATAAGCAATTAATTTCATTGTCAGGCAAAATCCGCCACGCAAACCAAACGGTTAACCCCACGTAAATCGCGCTTGACAATTGCGGGATTCAGACAGAATTTATGAAAAAAATTTCACTCTGTTGAAAGAGGACGGCGGACGGGGGATTCGGAACCGGACGGCGGAAAAGGGGAGAAACCGATGTCAGACATGCAGCAGCGCATCGAAGCGCTGTACCGTTCCGACGTGCGCGGAGCCGCGCTCCTGATCGTCTGCCTGTGGGCGACGATCCTCTTCGTCCTCCTCATGACATGGCCCTACATCCCGCACAGCGGCATCAAGGCCGTAGTCGCGATCGCCGCCGCCGCCGTGCTGATCTTCAACACGGCCGCCATCCTGGCGATGGTCAAGCACTACAAGGAAGACAAGGAATTCATTTACGGGCTCGATATCAAGAACGCCGACGCGTTCCGCAACCGCAAGTCCTGAGGGGTAGAAGAGATGTCCCGCTACACGCCGCCGGAGCAAAGCAAGGCCGGGCAGGTTTTCGACATTGCCGTCGTCGTGGTCGCCATTTTTGTGGCACTGTGGCTACCGCTCAAGCTGGGCCTCGCCGGCGCGGCGAAATCCATCGACGCGCTCGACGCCAAGACCTGGGAAGCGCTAGGCCAGAACCCGACCATGGCGTCTATCTGGGAAAAACTCGGCTATACGCCCGAGACCGCGCACGACATCATCCAGAACCGCTTCCACTATGTCATCGACTGGCCGACGCTGATCATCATGGCGGCGGTGCTGATCGGTTATTTCGTTTTCCTGTTTCGTGCATCAGACCGCGAATATCGCGACGTCATCAACGAAAAATTCGACGACAAGTAAGAGTTCTGAGGACGATTTAATTCGGGGGACACGATCATGTGGGTGGCACTCTCTTACGCATGCTGGGGCATCTCGATCGTGCTCGCTTTGTGGATGCTCTACGACTGGTTCAAGGTTGACACAACCTTCTCCGAAGAGGTGCTGACCTCCTCGCGCGAGGGCGAACTGGAAGCCACTTCCGAAAAACACCGGATCTGAGTGAGGATTGAACAATGACGATCGCACTTGAACCGGCTGCCCCGGCTGCCCAAGGGGACAGAGTTTCACTCCTGCGCGTGCTCGGACCGGCCCATGTCTGGGCGCTCGGCGTCGGCATCGTCCTGGTCGGCGAATTCACCGGCTGGAATTTCTCGGCGGACAAGGGTGGCGCACTGGCCGCGCTGATCGTCTGCTGGGTCGTGGGATTGCTCTACACCTCGGTCGCCATGATCGATTCCGAGGTGACATCGACCGTGGCGGCCGCCGGCGGCCAGTATGCGCAGGCAAAGCACATCGTCGGACCGCTGATGGCGTTCAACGTCGCGCTGTTCCTGGTCTTTGCCTACACCATGCTCGAAGTGTCCGACGCCATCCTGCTCGGCGACACCATCGTCGCCAAGGCCGGCGTCGAAGGGCTCACCCACAATTCCTTCATCGCCGCGACCATCGTCGTGCTGGCGTGGCTGAACTATCGCGGCGTGCTGATGACGCTCAATGTCAACTTCGTCATCACAGCGGTCGCCTATATCTCGATCGTCATCCTGTTCTTTTCGGTCAGCCCGTGGACGCAAGGCGCCGTGCTGAAGCTGAACGAGTTGGTCACGCCTGGCAATGCGCTTCCCTATGGCTGGATCGGCGTCATCGCCGCCTTCCAGTTCGGCATCTGGTACTATCTCGGGATCGAGGGCACCACACAGGCCGCCGAGGAAGTGCGCTCGCCGGCCCGCTCGCTGCCTTACGGGACCATGGCCGGCATGATCACGCTTTTGATCGCAGCCGCCATGACCTGGTATGTCTGCGCCTCGATGATGCCATGGGAATATCTCGGCATCACCTATTATCCGCTGTGGGACGCCGGCAAGCTGACTGGCAGCCCGCTGCTCGAGAACCTGTTGTTCGTCGCCACGCTGCTTGCTGCAATGGCCTCCGCCAATGGCTGCATCAACGATGCGGCGCGCGCCTGGTTCTCGCTCGGCCGCGACCGCTATCTGCCGACATGGTTCTCGGCCGTGCATCCGAGATATCGCACGCCCTATCGTTCGATCCTGTTCCTGCTGCCGATCGCGCTGGCCTTCGCCTTCATCGCCGACCTCAACCAGGCGATCACCTTCTCGATCCTGTCGGGCGTGCTGCAATACACGTTCATGAGCATCAACATCATCATGTTCCGCAAGAAGTGGCCGCTCGGCTCGATCCGCCGCGGCTACACGCACCCCTTCCACCCGATCCCGGCCATCGTGCTGTTTTGCCTGTGCGTGGTGACCTTCTTCGCCATCTTCCTCGGCTTCGGCTCGCAACTGATCGCCATGGTCGCCTTCTATTTCCTGATCTCACTGTGGTTCCATTTCTATCGCTACAAATTCGTGCGGCGCGGCGATCAGTTCACCATGCCGTGGCCGAAGCCGCAGGGTTATTGATGGGAGTAGGCCGGTCCGTATCCTGGATGGGCGTGGCATGAGAAAATGTCCGAGCTGACATCAGCACTGCTGGCCGGAGCCATTGTCCTGGCTATCGTTCTCCACCTTGCCTGGCAGGCGCGTGCCAGCCGCAACAGGGCATCGATGGCGCTTGCCGTCGAGCAGGACCGCATCCGCACAGCCATCGCCGACGCAGCCAATGTCTCGGACGGCACCGCCGGCGTCATCACCTGGGAAGGATCCTGGAACAGCCAACGCGTCCAGGTGCGCACCATCGTCGACACACTGGCGACGCGGAAACTGCCGGCGCGCTGGCTCAGCATCTCGGTCACCGAGCCGGTGGCCGTGCCCGGCACCTTCGACATGATGATGCGGCCGGGGTCGCCGACGACCTTCTCCAATTTCGATCATCTCGACCACACGCTGCCGAAGAGTTCGGCATTTCCGGCCGAGGCCGTGTTGCGGACGGATCGCAGGGGCGTCCACTTCCCACTGGAGACCATCGCCGGCCACCTCGGGATTTTTTCCGAAGGGCGCGCCAAGGAACTGCTGATCACCCCGAAAGGGGTACGCATCGTCTGGCTGCTGGCCGAAGCCGAACGGGCGCGCTACGGTGTGTTCCGGCAGGCCGAATTTGGCGACGCCACACTCGATCCCGCGCTGATCGAAAAACTGCTGGTGTCGGTGTCGGCGCTTCGCGACGCCATCAACAAAAGCGAACGGCAAGCCGCATGACCATTCCCACCACGGCACCCACCAACCCCTATCTGGTTCTCGGCGCCGCAATCGTGCTGCCGGGAAGCGGGCACGTCATTCTCGGCGTGCCGGTGCGCGGCCTTCAGTTCCTTTTCTTCATGGTGATCCTGGCATGGGTGACGGCCAAGATCGCGCCGCCCGATGCCAGCTTTGTCGGCCGTCACGCCGGCGGCTTCCTGATCTATGCCTTGTCGATCCTGGACGCCTACAAGATCGCCCGCATCCGCACCGCCAAATGGGTTCACACTGCCCGGCGAGACGGCGACAGTGCACAGAGCGGCATTGAGCCGCATAGGTAACTAGAGGAATATTTTTTTCATACGATTGAATTTGTGCGGCTCATTCGATACATCGTCTCTTAGCTACAAACGATCTCTTAGCTACAAACATCGGGAGGCTGACATGTGTGGAATTGTCGGACTGTTTTTGAAGGACAAGTCGCTGGAACCCCAGCTTGGTGCGATGCTGTCGCAGATGCTGATCTCCCTCAGCGATCGCGGTCCCGACAGCGCCGGCATCGCCATCTATGGCGCGCCTTCCAAGAATGAGGCCAAGATCACCATCCAGTCCGCCAAGCCCGACCGCGATTTCCGCGGCCTCGAGGCGGAGCTCGCCAAGGCCATCGGCACGCCGGTGACGATCGCGGTGAAATCCACCCATGCCGTCGTCAGGACCACGCCGGCCAAGATCGATGAAGCGCGCGAAACCATCCAGGCGCTGCGCCCCGACATCCGCATCATGGGTGCCGGCGACGTTGTCGAGATCTACAAGGAGGTCGGCCTGCCCGAGGCCGTGGTCGATCGCTTCGATGTCCGCAAGATGACCGGAACGCATGGCATCGGCCATACCCGCATGGCAACGGAATCGGCGGTGACGACAATGGGCGCGCACCCGTTCTCGACCGGCGCCGACCAGTGCCTGGTGCACAATGGCTCGCTGTCGAACCACAACAACGTCCGCCGCGAGTTGATCCGTGAAGGCATGACCTTCGAGACCGAGAACGACACTGAAGTGGCCGCCGCCTATCTTTCGTCGCAGATGGCGCATGGCAAGAATCTCGGCGAGGCGCTGGAAGGCACGCTCTCCGACCTCGACGGCTTCTTCACCTTCGTCGTCGGCACCAAGAACGGTTTTGGCGTGGTGCGCGATCCGATCGCCTGCAAGCCTGCCGTGATGGCCGAAACCGACCAGTATGTCGCCTTCGGCTCGGAATATCGCGCGCTGACCAAACTACCCGGCATAGACAATGCGAGGGTCTGGGAACCCGAGCCCGCAACCGTCTATTTCTGGGAGCATTGAATTCATGCCGGCAACCACGCTTTCAAAGACCGCAGCACATGACCCTCGGGTCTTCGATCTTGACCAATCGTCGCTGCGCGAACTCAACCAGGCGCTGCACAATCTGTCGCCCGGCTCGAATGAAACGGCCTGGGAAGTGCTGAACCCGAAAGGCAGCCATTCGGTCGCCGTTGGCGTCGACCAGCCTGTTGCCATCGATGTGCGTGGCAGCGTCGGCTATTATTGCGGCGGCATGAATTCCGGCAGCACCATCACCGTGCATGGCTCGGCGGGTCCCGGCGTCGGCGAGAACATGATGTCGGGCTCGATCACCATCAAAGGCGACGCCAGCCAGTATGCCGGCGCCACCGGCAAGGGCGGCCTGCTGGTCATCGAAGGCAATGCCTCGTCGCGCTGCGGCATCTCGATGAAGGGCATCGACATCGTCGTGCACGGCAATATCGGCCACATGTCGGCCTTCATGGCGCAGTCGGGCAATCTGGTGGTGCTGGGCGATGCCGGCGACGCGCTGGGCGACTCCATCTACGAGGCGCGGCTCTTCGTGCGCGGCAAGGTCGACAGCCTGGGTGCCGACTGCATCGCCAAGGAGATGCGGGCTGAGCATCTGAAATTGCTGCAAGGCCTGCTCGACCGCGCCGGCGTCACCGGCGTCAAGCCGTCGGAGTTCAAGCGCTACGGCTCGGCGCGCACCCTCTACAATTTCAATATCGACAACGCCGACGCGTATTGAGGCAGCATGACCTACAGGAACCCGCCGACGACGCCGCGCAAATCCGCGACCTTCGACGACTATACGCTTTCCGAAATCCGCCGCGCCGCGGCGACCGGCATCTATGACATCCGCGGCGCCGGCGCCAAGCGCAAGCTGCCGCATTTCGACGACCTCTTGTTCCTCGGCGCCTCGATCTCGCGCTACCCGCTCGAAGGCTATCGCGAGCGCTGCGACACATCAGTCGTGCTCGGCTCTCGCCATGCCAAGAAGCCGATCGAGCTAAAGATCCCGATCACCATCGCCGGCATGAGCTTCGGCTCACTGTCAGGCCCCGCCAAGGAGGCACTCGGGCGCGGCGCGACCCTGTCGGGCACCTCGACCACCACCGGCGACGGCGGCATGACCGAGGAAGAGCGCGGCCATTCAAAGCAGCTGGTCTATCAATATCTGCCGTCGCGCTACGGCATGAACCCGCGCGATTTGCGCCGCGCCGATGCGATCGAAGTCGTCGTCGGCCAGGGTGCCAAACCGGGTGGTGGCGGCATGCTGCTTGGCCAGAAGATTTCGGATCGCGTCGCCGAAATGCGCACGCTGCCCAAGGGCATCGACCAGCGCTCGGCCTCGCGCCATCCCGACTGGACCGGACCCGACGATCTCGAGATCAAGATCCTCGAACTGCGCGAAATCACCGACTGGGAAAAGCCGATCTACGTCAAGGTCGGCGGCGCCCGGCCCTACTACGACACCGCGCTTGCCGTGAAGGCCGGCGCCGATGTCGTCGTGGTCGACGGCATGCAGGGCGGCACCGCCGCCACCCAGGAAGTGTTCATCGAAAATGTCGGTATGCCGACGCTTGCCTGCATCAGGCCGGCGGTGCAGGCGCTGCAGGATCTGGGCATGCACCGCAAAGTGCAGCTGATCGTCTCCGGTGGTATCCGCAACGGCGCCGATGTCGCCAAGGCGCTGGCGCTCGGCGTCGACGCGGTCTCGATCGGCACGGCTGCCCTTGTCGCGCTCGGCGACAACGATCCCCGCTGGGAGGCGGAGTATAACGAGCTCGGCACCACGGCCGGCGCCTATGACGACTGGCACGAGGGGCGCGCCCCCGCCGGCATCACCACGCAGGATCCCGAATTGATGAAGCGGGTCGACCCGATCGCCGCGGGACGCCGGCTGGCGAACTACCTCAAGGTGATGACGCTGGAAGCGCAGACCATCGCCCGCGCGTGCGGCAAGAACAGCCTGCACAATCTGGAACCCGAGGACCTCGTCGCCCTGACGATCGAGGCAGCCGCCATGGCCGGCGTACCGCTGGCCGGCACCAACTGGATACCGGGGAAGAACGGCTTCTAATCAATGAAAGGCCGATTCCCGCATACTCGGGAACAACAATCGATAAAAATGGGGAACTAGCGTGGCAACTGATCTTGCAGAATTCGCAAGGGCGAAAAACGTCAAATATTTCATGATTTCCTACACTGACCTGTTCAGTGGCCAGCGTGCCAAGCTGGTGCCGGCACAGGCTATCGCCGACATGCAGAAGGACGGCGCCGGCTTTGCCGGGTTCGCCACCTGGCTGGACCTGACGCCGGCGCATCCCGACATGCTGGCGGTTCCGGATCCGGATTCGGTGATCCAGCTGCCGTGGAAGCCGGAGGTCGCCTGGGTGGCGGCCAACTGTATCATGGACGAAAAGGAGGTCGACCAGGCGCCGCGCAACACGCTGAAGCGGCTGATCGCCGAAGCCGCCAGCGACGGCATGCACGTCAAGACCGGCGTCGAGGCCGAGTTCTTCCTGATCTCGCCGGACGGCAAGACGATTTCCGACGAATACGACACGGCCTCAAAGCCCTGCTACGACCAGCAAGCGGTGATGCGCCGCTATGACGTCATCGCCGAGATCTGCGACCACATGCTGGCGCTCGGCTGGGGCGCCTACCAGAACGACCACGAGGATGCCAACGGCCAGTTCGAGATGAACTGGGCCTTCGACGACGCGCTGGCGACCGCGGACAAGCACTCGTTCTTCAAGTTCATGGTCAAGTCGATCGCCGAGAAGCATGGCCTGCGCGCGACTTTCATGCCCAAACCCTTCCAGGGGCTGACCGGCAATGGCTGCCATGCCCATATCTCGGTCTGGGATAAGGCCGGCAAGACCAACGTCTTCGCCGACAATTCGATGGAGCTTGGCCTGTCGGCCAAGGGCAGGAATTTCCTCGGCGGCATCATGAAGCACGCCTCCGCGCTGGCCGCCATCACCAACCCGACGGTCAATTCCTACAAGCGCATCAACGCGCCGCGCACCATCTCGGGCGCGACCTGGGCGCCGAATACAGTGACCTGGACCGGCAACAACCGCACCCACATGGTGCGCGTGCCCGGCCCCGGCCGCTTCGAACTGCGGCTGCCGGATGGGGCGGCAAACCCCTATCTGCTGCAGGCGGTTATCATCGCTGCCGGCCTCGACGGCATCCGTTCCAAGGCAGATCCCGGCAAGCGCTACGACATCGACATGTACCAGCATGGGCACACGGTGAAGGGCGCGCCAAAACTGCCGCTCAACCTGCTCGACGCGTTGCGCGAGTTCGACAAGGACAAATCGCTCAAGGCGGCGCTGGGTGAGGAATTCTCGTCGGCCTACCTAAAGCTGAAGCACCAGGAATGGAATTCCTATGCTTCGCACTTCACGCAATGGGAGCGCGACCACACGCTGGATATCTGACCACCAGCGTGACGCGAGCGACCTCGGAATGAACTGATGAAATATTCGATCTTTTCGCTCGCCCGCGCCGCCCTGTCCGGCCACAAGAACTGGCAACGCACCTGGCGCGACGCCACGCCGAAGGATCGCTACGACGTGGTGATCATCGGCGGCGGCGGCCACGGGCTGGCCACCGCCTGGTTTCTCGCCAGCGAGTACGGCATCAAGAATGTCGCCGTACTCGAAAAAGGCTGGATCGGCTCCGGCAATGCCGGCCGCAACACCACCATCATCCGCTCCAATTACGGCCTGCCCGGCAACACCGGCTTCTACGAATTGTCGATGAAGCTGTGGGAGCGGATGGAGCAGGACCTCAACTACAATGCGATGGTCAGCCAGCGCGGCGTCATCAACCTCTACCACTCCGACGCACAGCGCGACGCTTATGCGCGGCGCGGCAACACCATGCGCATCAACGGCATCGACGCCGAACTGCTCGACCTCGCCGCCGTCAAGAAGATGATACCGTTCCTGAACTTCGACAATGCGCGCTTTCCGGTACAAGGCGGGCTGTTGCAGCGACGCGGCGGCACGGCGCGGCACGATGCTGTTGTCTGGGGCTATGCGCATGCGGCGAGCGAACTCGGCGTCGACATCATCCAGAATTGCGAAGTCACCGGCTTCGTCAGGGACGCCAATGGCAAGGTGACCGGCGTCGAGACATCGCGCGGCAAGATCGGCGCCGGCAAGGTCGGCATGGCGGTTGCGGGTTCCTCGTCGCGCGTCGCGGCAATGGCCGGCCTGCGCCTGCCGATCGAAAGCCATGTGCTGCAGGCCTTTGTCTCCGAGGCGATCAAGCCGCTCATCCCTGGTGTCATGACCTTCGGCGCCGGCCATTTCTACGTCAGCCAGTCCGACAAAGGCGGCCTCGTCTTCGGCGGCGACATAGACGGCTACAATTCCTACGCCCAACGCGGCAACATGCCTGTCATGGAGGACGTCTGCGAGGGCGGCATGGCGCTGATGCCGATGATCGGCCGCGTGCGCCTGCTGCGCCAGTGGGGCGGCATCATGGACATGTCGATGGACGGTTCGCCGATCATAGACAAGACGCCAGTCGACGGGCTCTATCTCAACGCCGGCTGGTGCTATGGCGGTTTCAAGGCGACTCCAGGCTCCGGCTTTGTCTTTGCCCATCTTCTGGCCCGCGATGAATCGCACGAAGAAGCCGCGCGGTTCCGCCTCGACCGGTTCCGGACTGGTGCGATGATCGACGAAAAGGGCCAGGGCGCCCAACCGAACCTGCATTGAAGGCGGTCTAGAACAGCATGCGCATTGTCTGTCCCTTTTGCGGCGAACGCGAACTCGGCGAGTTCACCTATCTCGGCGATGCCAAGCCGGTGCGGCCGGTCGCCGACGCCTCGGAAGACGAGGTCTTCGACTATGTCTATCTGCGCGACAATGTCGCCGGCGAGACCAGCGAATACTGGTACCATGGCGGCGGCTGCCGGGCCTGGCTGAAGGTCACACGCAACACGCTGACGCATGAGATTTCCGCCGTTGAGCCGGCGGCTGGCGTGGGTGCGAGGCAGGTCGCGAAATGAATTTTCTTGTGCAAGTCAGCGCCGCTCCTCACCTGCCTGCCGGCATCCTCTCCCCGTATAGAGACTGGGAGAGGGCCGCTGGCTGCAACCTGGCCGCTATTCCTGCAGCGTTGATGATTAGCGAAATCGTGGACGAGAGCGTCCTTCTCCCCGTCACTATACGGGGAGAAGTGCCCGGCAGGGCGATGAGGGGCGGCGCGACCCTGCCGCATGACATCGAAGCGACGAAGGGTCGGCAATCGTGACTTCCAGCCAATCTCACCGTCTCACGTCGGGCGGTCTCATCGACCGCTCGGTGCCACTGAACTTCCGTTTCGACGGCAAGATTTTCTCCGGCTTCCAGGGCGACACGCTCGCCTCGGCGCTGATCGCCAACGGTGTCAAGCTGGTCGGCCGCTCGTTCAAATACCATCGTCCGCGCGGTATTCTCACCGCCGGTTCGGAAGAGCCAAACGCGCTGGTCGAGCTGCGCACCGGCGCACGGCGCGAGCCGAACACCAAGGCGACGACAGCCGAACTCTATGACGGGCTCGAGGCCGCCAGCCAGAACCGATGGCCGTCGCTGCGCCACGACGTGATGTCGGTCAACCAGCTGTTCGCGCCGATCTTCGTTGCCGGCTTCTACTACAAGACCTTCATGTGGCCGGCGAAATTCTGGGAAGCGATCTACGAACCGGCAATCCGCCGCGCCGCCGGGCTTGGCCGTGCCGCCGGCATCGCCGATCCCGACCATTACGACAAGGCATGGGCGCATTGCGATGTCCTGATCGCCGGCTCGCGCCGATCTTCGTCGCCGGCTTCTACTACAAGACCTTCATGTGGCCGGCGAAGTTCTGGGAAGCGATCTACGAGCCGGCGATCCGCCGCGCCGCCGGCCTCGGCCGTGCCTCAGGCATCGCCGATCCCGATCACTACGACAAGGCATGGGCGCATTGCGATGTGCTGATCGCCGGTTCAGGTCCGGCCGGTCTGGCCGCGGCATTGGCAGCCGGCCGCGCTGGTGCCCGCGTCATCCTGTGCGAAGAGGATTTTGTCCC
>NZ_RZTB01000012.1:0-94633 GCF_003997735.1 Mesorhizobium sp. M7A.F.Ca.MR.148.00.0.0
AGTGGGGGAGATGCCCGGCAGGGCAGAGGGGGACGCGAAGGAACGCGACGATTCCGCCAAACCAGTTGTTCGTCAGCGCGCCGGCATCGGTTCTTACGAAGACCTAGGCGACGCCCGCCGTGAAAAACGCCGGCCGGGCAAGACGGGACGGCCGGGGAAGTAGGAAGCTGCAGCTTCGAGTCTGCGATTGGTTGCGGATTTCAGATGTCGCCGCTTAGAATAGGTGATGGTCGTCGTTCGCAGACTTGATGAAGAAGAGTTCAAGGCTTGCTTTGCCGAGCTGATGACGAATATCACCGCGACGGCGAATGCTGTCGTAGACATATGGCCCTATGTCGACGCGTTAAATCTGGACGAAGTCGGCGTGCCCTATTTGAACGACGTCCATTATACCGAGATGCCCAAAATCGGTTCGATCAAGTTTTGATTGGCACCGGCAGGTTCAACGCCCTTCTCGTGATCGTCATCGATCTCGGCACAAGCGCGGTGTTCGGGCATTTCCTACTCGATCTCAATAAAGAATATGGACTGAGCGGCGGTTACTTGAGACCTGTCTGATCCGGCCCATTGACCTGTGAAGCTCAATTAATCCGCTGGGCCCAATCAGCTGGGTAGCACAATGGTCAGGGCAGGCGGAATATGCTCCCGCGACGGGATATCCAGCCAACCAAGGTTTGATCGATGCGACAGCGAGGCAAACTCCATATCCTCCCCCTGATCTTAGGCAGCAAGGACACGCCTTTGCGGGCCGGAGCTGATCTCGGTCGGGTCCAGAAACATCTTGGCTTTCCTAAATGGCTATATGTCTATCAGGATCAGCCGTGCGGCTTTCTTCTAGGTTATGGCGATCTGGAAATCGACATTTTGACCAGGCGCAATCGAGCACGCGTCCATCGCATCAGCATCAAACTTTGGCACATGCCTGATGTCCCCAAGCCTTTGCCTTTGAAATGGAGCGGCAACAGCCAAATCGATCTCGATGGCTTTGGCCCGGCAATGACGATTTCGGCCGCCAGGACGCTCCTCGCAGGTCTAGGACTGCAAGCCGAGGAATATAAGGTGGAAAGCGTATCTGAAACTGTCCGCCGGCTCGTGCTCCCCCACGCCGAGCTTCATTTCTTCAAGGGACCGGAAGAACCGATCCTGATGGAGTTTCACTTCCTGACACCGCAGGAAATCCAGCGAACTAAGGGTGACTGGGTAATCCGCCCGCAAGATTAAGGCCTGCCCGCAGAGCATCTACTTGCCATCCGCCCCGCCCTTGGTGTAATCGCTGCGCACACTCAACGTCTTGTCTTGAAAGGAGGGCTCACGTGTTTACGTTTCATCGTCACCATCGTCAGCGTGGCCCGATTTCTGCCCTGCGAGCTTGCTTGCAGGGCTGACCAGGGACGGTCCGGGTTTTTCCCGCTTCGATTTTTTGGTCTGCCCTTCGTGGTGTTGCAACGCCGAGCCTGATGGCCAGCACGCGCACCGTCAAAGTGGACCGGAGATGTCTCCGGCAAGACCAGAGAAATCAAAATGGCCCTGATCAGCCTCAAATCCCTCGGCGTCACCATGAGTGCGCCGCTGTTTGCCAATCTCGACCTCACCATCGGCTCCGGCGACCGGCTCGGCATTGTCGCCGCCAATGGTCGCGGCAAGTCGACCTTGCTGAAATGCCTGACCGGCGAGATGGAGCCGACCTCCGGTGACATCACCCGCACGCGCGGCCTACGCGTCGGTCATGTCGAACAGTCGGTTGCCCCGGCCCTCCTCAGCCGGACGTTCCACCAGGTGGTGGCGGATGCCTTGCCGGCCGAGCAGGCCGACAGCGAGATGTGGCGTGTCGACGTGGTTCTCGATTCGCTCGATGTGCCGGAGCCTATGCGCGAGCGGCAAATGCAGGCGCTGAGCGGTGGCTGGCAGAGGCTGGCGCTGATCGCCCGCGTCTGGGTCACCGATCCGGACGTGCTGCTGCTCGACGAACCAACCAACCATCTCGATCTGGCCCGCATCAGCCAGCTCGAAACCTGGCTGAACACGCTGCCGCGCGAGGTGCCGGTCGTCATCGCTAGTCACGACCGGGCCTTCCTCGACGCCACCACCAACCGGACGCTGTTCCTGCGCCCTGAACAGTCGCCTGTGTTTGCCTTGCCCTATTCCCGCGCCAGGCGGGCGCTCGACGAGGTCGACGCCTCGACCGAGCGCAAGTTCCAGCGCGACATGAAGGTGGCGCAGCAATTGCGCCGGCAGGCGGCCAAGCTCAACAACATCGGCATCAATTCAGGCAGCGACCTGCTGACGGTCAAGACCAGGCAACTCAGCCAGCGGGCCGAAAAACTGGAGGAAGCGGCGAACCCGGCGCATCGCGAGAAGTCGGCGGGTGCCATAAAACTGGCCAATCGCGGCACCCACGCCAAAGTGCTGATCACGCTCGATGACGCGGCTGTCGAAACACCCGATGGCACGCTGCTGTTTCGGACCGGCAAGCGCCACATTTGCCAGGGCGACCGCATCGTGCTGCTAGGCCGCAACGGCGTCGGCAAGTCGCGCTTCGTCACCCTGATCCGCAATGCCATTGTCGAACCGGACACGGTGCGGAATGTGAAGGTGACGCCGTCGACGGTGCTCGGCTACAGCGACCAGGCGCTGTCGGGCATCAGCGGCGACGACACGCCGCTGGCGATGGTCTCGCGGCGCTACGATGTCGGCGAGCAGCGCGCACGGTCGTTGCTGGCCGGTGCTGGCGTGGTCATCGAGATGCAGGAGAAAAAGATCGGCGTGCTGTCCGGTGGCCAGAAGGCGCGTCTGATGATGCTGGCGCTCAGGCTCGCCGATCCCAACTTCTATCTGCTCGACGAGCCGACCAACCATCTCGACATCGACGGCCAGGAAGCACTGGAAGCGGAACTGCTGGCACATCAGGCAAGCTGCTTGCTCGCCTCGCACGACCGCTCCTTCATCCGCGCCATCGGCAACCGCTTCTGGCTGATCGACAAACGAAAGCTGACCGAAGTCGAGGACCCCGAGGAGTTCTTCCGCTCAGTGGCCGAAACGGCAGGATGAGGCCAACGGAGGTCGACTGGCATGTAAATTATTTGCTTACAGACCTTGTTTTTTGTAAGCAATCTGTTTACATATATCGATGATCAAGTCCTTCAAGAACAAGGCGCTGTCGGACCTCTTTCAAACTGGAAAGACCGGCAAGATCGACGCCAAGATGCACAAGCGCATTCTTGTCCGGCTTGACCGCCTGGAAGCTTCGGAGAAGCCGGAGGAAATGAACCTTCCCGGCTTCGATTTCCACCCGCTGAAAGGCTTCGATCCAATCCGCTACACGGTCCACGTCAACGGTCCGTGGTGCATCACATTCGAGTTCGACGGCAAGGACGCTGCCCGCGTCGATTTCGAGCAATATCACTGAGGCGGCCAGACTGGAGAAGTTCGACTTATGACCGTGCACGAGCCCACGCGTCCTATTGAGCGTTGTCCCTCCCACCCGGGAGCGCTGCTTGAGGACATTATCCCTGCAACTGGAAAGACCAAGGTGGAAATTGCAAATCTGCTCGGGATCTCCCGGCAGCAGCTCTATGACATCATCCGCGAAAAGAAGCCGGTTTCGCCGGCTGTGGCCGCTCGCCTCGGGAAGCTGTTCGGCGACGGCGCCGCGATCTGGCTTCGAATGCAAGCGGCTTTCGATGCTTGGCACGCAGAGCGTGAAGTTGATGTTTCAGCGATCCCTACGCTCAGGAGGTCCGCACGGCAGCATTCGGACAGACCATCAGACGCCGCGATAAAAAAATCTCGACGGTCTGTCGGATAGCCTCAGCCCGTCGCGTCCTTGGGATGCCGACACGATGATGCCGGCGCCAACCCAGGGAGAATTATCATGTCGGTTCTTTCATCCATCGGTCGCGTCGCAACCCGGTATGCGGCAGCGCGCGCTCGTCACCGCAGCGAGCGCATCCTGCTTTCGCTGCCGGCCTCGCTGCGCAAGGATATCGGCTTTCCGGACGTCTTCGACGCGCAGAACGGCCGCCGCCCCTGACCTCGCGAGGCGCCAGTCAGTCATGCGTATCACCTGAAAGCGGTGTCGCCTGCATCGATACGCGTTTTTCGAAAGCCTCGAACCAGTGCGTCAGCCGCGCCCGCGAGCGAAAAGGCGGCAGGTGGCGGAACGCCATCCAGGACAGCGTGGTGGCCAAGGCGATGTGGCCGACATGGAGCGGTGCCTCGTCGTCCAGCGTGCTTTCGATCCAGTCGTAGCTCGCCTCGATCTTTTCCCGGTATCCGTCGGCGAGAGCACCATAGCGCAGCTTTTCGGGTCTCCTTTCCGTCTCCCAGCGCAAAGCGATGCCTGTCTGCGCGAGGCCCTGGGCGACCGACTGAAGCCGCAACGCCTGCCAGCGCGCCTCGCCGTCCTGCGGCAGCAGCTTGCGGCCGTCATGCAGTGTGTCGAGATAGGCGCAGATGACATCGGAATCGAAGATCGGCGACGCATTTGGCCGCAACAGCACCGGCACCTTGCCAAGCGGATTTTCGGCGTAGACATCGGCGTTGCGCAGGGTCGGACTGGTCTCGTGATGAATGACCTCCAGCCGATCGGCAATGCCGGCCTCATGGGCAAAGACGAGCGCCTTGCGCGCGAAGGGTGAGTGGGTCTGATAGTAGAGGATCATTGTCGTCCCGGGGTTGAAGAGGCGTTCGCGTGATCCATCTGTTCTAGCCTGCGAGCCGAGAGAATTGCGCTCTGATTGGGGGCCGACGACGCAAGTTCGTTTCACGCCTCTCGCTCGAGCCCGCGGCTGTCCGGGATTATCAAGGGCCGACCGCCAAAAAAATTTCGCCGCCATGTAGGATCGCCGCCGTCCGATCCGTCCTATGGCTCGCAAGGCCAAACGCAAAGAGGAACAACAAATGACTGATCAGACCCCCGTTCAGCCCGCGGCCAAAGTGCTCGGCGGATTGACCCCTTATCTGCAGCTGGATGGCGCCTTAAAGGCTGCCGAATTCTACAAGAAGGCCTTCGGCGCGGAGCAGGTCTTTGCCTACCCGGCGGACGAAAAAGGCCGCACCATGCACATTCACCTCCACATCAATGGCTCGACCCTCATGCTCTCCGATTTCTATCCGGAAAACGGAATGCCCGCCATCAAGCCGCAGGGTTACACCATGCAGCTTCACCTCGGCAGCGACGACATCGAAGCCTGGTGGAAGCGCGCCGTCGATGCCGGCTGCGAAGTCGCCGTGCCGCTCCAAGTCATGTTCTGGGGCGATCAGTGGGGCAATATGCGCGACCCGTTCGGGGTCGAATGGGCGATGAACGCGCCGGTGAAGAAAGCCTGATCTGCCGCCGATGGCCCGAGCCCCTCACCGGCCGGCGCCGGTGAGGCCCTGTGAACTTCCAGGAGGAGATCCAAAATGTCCTATGTCGATGGTTTCGTACTTGCCGTATCCAAGGCAAAACTCGATGACTACAAGAAGCTGGCCAACCTCGCAGGGCCTATCTGGAGGGAACATGGCGCGCTCGCCTATGTCGAATGCATCGGCGACGACGTGCCCTATGGCGAGGTCACGTCCTTCCCGCGTGCCGTGCAGGCCAAGGACGACGAGATCGTCGTCTTCGCCTGGGCCGTCTATGAGTCGCGGGAGAGCCGCGATGCCGTCATGGCCAAGGTGATGGCAGATCCCCGCTTGAAGGCCGATTGGGCGGACATGCCGTTCGACGGCAAGCGCATGATCTTCGGTGGCTTCAAGCCATTCATTGAGCTTTGAGCAGCCGGTAGCAGATTAGAAGAAGCCTCTCAGCTTCGTCATCCTAGGCGAAGCAGGAGCGAAGCTCCGTCGCGAAGACCCTAGGATGACGACGCGGGTGCTTAGGCCATCGCTAAGGCCACGATCAGCTAGATAGCGTTGCGCTAATCCAGCTTGTCGAGCAGCGGCTTCAGCCGGTCTCCATAGCGCTTCCACAGATCGACCGACCCTTGATACATCGGCTGGCGCACCTGTGCGGCTGAAGCCGTGCGAACCGGTCGGTCGGTCTCGTGGAACGATAGAGCCGCGTCGTCCCAGGGCAGGCCGAGATGAGCGATCAATGCCCGCGTCTGTCCTTCCTGGTCGGCGACAAAATCCTCGTAGCGTACATCATGCACGACGCCCGGCAGCACCGTGTGCCAATGTTTCATGATGTCGGTGTAGAGATTGTGGAAGTCGGCGAGTTCGCCGAGATCGTAGCCATAGCGATGGCTGTCGCCGCGGAAATGCACCTTGTAGATCGACAGGCAGGTGGCCGCCGCATCGCGCGCGCAGTGGATGATCCTGGCCTTCGGCATCATCATGTGGATGAAGCCGACAAGCAGGAAGTTGCCTGGCATTTTGTCGGTGACGTGACGCATGTTCGGATAGCGGGCATGCAGCATGTCGAGATAGGCTTGGCCTGCCTCGGCAAAATCCGCATCGCCCATATCCGATACGCCCCATGGGAAGCCACCCGGCATGGTCGCCGGGAACTGCTTGCCGACCGCCTTCTTCAAGATGCTGAGCTCGCCTGCGCCGTAGACCTGCGGATGGCTGGCTATGATCTGCTCGACCAGCGTCGTGCCCGAACGCGGCATGCCGACAATGAAGATCGGCGTGTCGTCGCTGATTGAGCTGGGCCTGTGCTTCTCGAAGAAGCCGGCATCGAAGGTGGCCTTCATCGCCTCGAACTCGGCCCGCGTCCTGGCCTGGTCGTAGTTGATGCCTTTGCGGCGGATCGCATTGCCTTCGGCGAAATAGTCGAAGGCCCGGCCATAATCCCTGAGATCGTCATTCGCCTTGCCGAGTCCGAAGGACAGCTGCATGCGTGCCAGGCTGTCCTGCGGCGCCTTGGCATGCTGGGCTTCCATGCCCCCAAGCTCGCTGTCGCGCTCCTTCTGGCGCTTGACCTGCGTCAGCATCAGCCAGGCTGTGGCCATGGCGGGGTTGATCGCCAACGCCTGCCGGAACAGGTCGGCCGCCTCGTCGAGCTTGCCCTTTTCCATCAGCCCGACGCCGAGCCCGTGCAGCAGGTCGGCATCCTTGGGGCGTATCGCCAGCGCTTCGCGGAAGACGGCGAGCGCCTCATCCAGCCGCCCTGCTTCCTGCAGGGTTTCGGCAAGCCCGATGCGGGCGCGCACGTGAAATGGGTTGCGTGCAACCGTGCCGCGATAAATCTCTTCGGCCTCTTCGAACTGGCCGACCTGCTTCAGCGATGAGCCGAGATTGTCGCGCGCCGCGAGCTGGTCCGGCCGCAGATCCACCGCACCGCGGAAGAAATCGATGGCCGCAGCAGGGCGGCCGAGGTCGCGCATCACCGTACCGAAATTGTTGAGGAAATCGGGATTCGTCGGCTGCAGGCTCACCGACCGTTCGATGAGATCCAGCCCTTCTTCGCTGCGCCTGGTCTGGTGCAGCAGCAGTCCCAGGAAATGCGCCGCGGCCGCATGCTTGGGCTGACGCGCCAGCACCTGCCGGTAGATCGTCTCAGCCTCTTGCCGGCGCCCCGCCTGATGCAGTTGCAACGCCTGCTGCACATACTGGTCGAGGCCCAGCGGCGGCTGTCCGCCTGCGCCAGACCTGGCTCCCGCACCCGCCGCTCGTCTTTGATCTCTGTTGATGGGAAACCTGCCGTGTTTTATCCGCCTGTGGCGATCTAGGCCATTGGCGCGCCAGGTTCAAGGCTTCGCTTGCTGTCTCGTCCTTTCGTCGTGCGGAAAGATCAAATCAGGCGATTGGTCTCGGCAACCTGCCTGGCACGCCGAACCGTTCCATCGGTGTCGGCGATCCTTCGCTTTGCCGCCTCGTCACTTCTGACAGTCAGCCGCGGCGACAGGACAACCATCGGCTTTGCCATTACCGGCTTTGCGACCGGCGTGATCGTTACGGGGGTGCCTGTTGGCGTCTTTACGGACATCTCGAGGTCTCCTTCTTCAAATCACAAGAAAAATGAAAATACCGGGAGAATTATTCCCGCTAAGCTTCAAACAGTTTTTGAATTTTATGAATTTGTATCATCATTTTTCTGATAGTTACAGCGCGCAATTTTTTGAATGAAGCCCAATTTTATTTTAAAACGCCTTGATTAAATTACAACAAAGGCCTATCTGTACAGGATCGCTTTGGGCCAGAATTGGCATCTCGCGGCGTCAGAGGTTCTCGACCCGCCAATCTCATTCCAAATCATCGATACCGGGCGCGCGGCATGTTCGCTCCGCGCGACCATTCTCATTCTTCGAAAGACCGACATGAACACCGGAACCGTGAAGTTCTACAATGGCCGGACCGACTTCATTCAGCCGACCGATGGCGGCAAGGACGTCTTTGTCCATGTCAGCGCACTGGAGCGCGCCGGCTTCCCCGGCCTCGCCGAAGGCCAGAAGCTGCAGTTCGAGTTGGAGCGTGACACCAAGGGCCGCGAGTCGGCCGCCAATTTGCAATTGATCTGATCCGGCCGAATTCGATGAACGCTGACCACGGATGTACTGGCAGCTCTCGAAAGAGGCTTATTTCCAGCGACTGCCGGAAATAGGAAAGCGGGGCTCGTCCCTGCTTTTTTGTTTTCAGGACCGCTGCTTTGCATAGGTAAGACAATGCCGGACCGCACCACCCACTCCATCGCGCACTTCACCGCACCTTTCGTGCTCGGCGGACTTGAAGGGCAGCTGCCGGCCGGCGACTACGACATCGACCACGACGAAGAGCTGATCGAGGGCATGTCGCGGCTTGCCTGGCGCCGCGTCGCCACTTTCATCCATCTGCCGGCAAGGGCAGCGAAAAACCCGCCCACCAGCCAGCTTGTCGCCATCGATTACCTCGAACTCGAAACAGCGCTGAAGCGCGACAGGGAGAATGCAGCATGATCCGTTTCCAGCAGAATGCGCGCCCGCGCACCGACACGCCCGCGCACCAGTTTGCAATCGGTCAGACCGTGCGCATGAAGAGCCGCACCGGCCTCGTCCAGAAGACCGCCGAACTGTTCCAGATCAAGAGCAGGCTGCCGGTCAAGGATGGTTCGCCGCAATACCGCATCCGCAGCGAGCAGGAGACCTATGAGCGGGTCACCACCGAAGACAATCTCGAACCGGCAGATCCGGTTGTTGCCGACAACCCTGTTGCTGCCAGCAACCCGCTCGTCTGAGACCCCACCGCCAAGCCAACACTGAAGCAGGAGCACGACATGTCCAAAGGTCAACAGCGTAGCAACCGCGAGACACGCAAGCCGAAGAAGGACAAGGTCGTGGCAAAGCCCGCCTCCCCGTTCGGTTCGTCGGTCAAGCAGGCGGAGAGCAGCTTGAAGCCGAAGTCGAAAGGCTGACAAACTGGAGGGCGCGCCTCGTGCGCCCTTTCCGTCGTCCTCTGTGAGGTGACTGGACAGGCCTGCGCAATGCTCTGCCACGGAGGCGCGCTTGAATTTCGTCATCGAGTTCTACCGGTTGCGCGACGCCGACGAAGCCACTCTCGACAAGGTATCGCTGGAGGCGCCGAACCTGCGCGCCGCGCTGCAGGACGCCACCGCGCTGTTCCACACGCTGGCGATGCCGCAAATCCCCGATCGCCTGCGCACATGCGACGACAGTGGCAGCGAGCTCTATGCCGGCCCGGCCGACGGCGCCTATCCGGTTTAGAGCAGCGGTGCTGCCCCACGACTCCATTAAAGTTCACGTAAGATCGAGGCCCTAATATCCGCCTGAACCGGGCCGCTGCCGCGATTGGTGGCCGAGACGTTGCGGGCGACCACCCACGATCGCCGCTCATACTCGAAAGCAGGAGGCGCATGGACAGGTCGCGCATCATCGTGACGGCGGTGGTGTTGGCCATGCTGGGCGCCATCGTGCCGATAGCGGCTATGTTTCATCTCGCTTGGATTCAGGCCGTCCAAAAGGAACATGGGCGGCTGCAGCTGTTCGCCAGCCGCGCCATCGCTAGGGCCGACATCTCGCTCAACGATGCGACCGCCGCCTTGCGGCAGATCGACCAGTTCACCGGCATCCGCTGTTCGGCGGACCATATAGCCCGTATGCGGCAACTCACCATCAACACGCGCCCGATCGAAGAAATGGGCTATTTCGAAAACGGCCTGCTCAAATGCTCTTCCTGGGGACCAACCGAAGGGTGCGTTGCGCAATCCACCCCTGACTTCACCACCAGGGACCGCCCGCATGCAGCCGGTGATGAGCGATGACCATTTTCTGATGGCGCTGCGATACAGGGATCACAACGTCCTTGTCGATCCGGTACGCTTTGTCGACGTCATCGTCGATCCTGGTGTCCAGCTCGCCTTGACGACGCAAACGGGCATCCTGCTTGGCGCATTGAACGGCCCGAATCCTGCTCGTATCGAGAAGATCATCGCCGGTCCCGGCGAAGGCATCGATGACGATCTCTTGTTTGCCACGGCGCGCGGGACGGACTGGATTGCTGTCGCCACCGAACCGACAAGCCAGATCCTGGGCAGCGTTCGCAAGCAGCAATTCATGCTGCTCCCGCTCGGTGCCTTCATGGCTGCCTTCATCATCGGCGTGGTTGTGTGGCTGTCACGAAGGCGGCTTTCGCCCTTGGGAGAATTGCAGATCGCCGTGCGCAAGCACGAATTCATCGTCCACTATCAGCCGATCGTCGAGCTCAGGACCGGCAATTGCATCGGCGCGGAAGCGCTGGTGCGCTGGAAGCGGCCGAATGGCTCCCTGGTCCGGCCCGATCTTTTCATTCCGCTGGCGGAAGAGAGCGGCCTGATCACGGCGATCACCGATCAGGTCATTGCGATGGTTGTGTTCGACCTGAACAGGCTCCTGGTCGCCGATCGCTCGCTTCACATCGCCATCAATCTCAGCGCAACCGATGTCGGCACCGCGCGGGTCCTGCCTATTATCGAAAAGGCGTTGCAGCACACCGGAATCCGGCCCCAGCAAATCTGGCTCGAGGCCACGGAGCGAGGTTTCGTCGATATCAACTCGGCGCGTTCGACGCTCATTCGTGCCCGCGAACTGGGGCACGCAGTGGCAATCGACGACTTCGGCACCGGCTATTCCAGCCTGTCCTATCTCGAGGGGCTGCCGCTCGATGCGCTCAAGATCGACAAATCGTTCATCGATACGATCAGCACGAATTCCGCCACCAGTTCCGTCACCCCGCATATCATCGACATGGCCAAGACACTGAAGCTGAAGATCGTTGCCGAAGGCGTGGAGACGCAGGCGCAGGCTGACTATCTCGCCGAGCGCGACGTCGACTACGGCCAGGGCTGGCTTTTCGCCAGACCCATGCCTGCGTCCGAGTTCATCGCCTACTGTCGCCAGGTGAAGCCGACGGCTTGACGCCTGTCGTCCTCAACAAGGCGCAGCGTTCTCAGCACGGCCCGTCGCCAACGACGCGATAGTCCGCGGCGCGGGCTTCGCAGGAATTGGGGAAGGTGCGCATCTCGCCATGCCGGCGGCCGCAGACCGGAGCATATTCGCGGGTGCAGAACGTCTGCTCTTCCCCGCCACCGCCACCGCCACCGCCACCGCCGCTGTCGCGGCACGGACCGTCGCGCACGATGCGGTAGCCAGCCCGGTCGGCGAGACAGGAATTGGCGAAGGTCTGGCGGTCGCCGCCGCGCCGGGCACAGACCGGCTCGTACTGCTTGCTGCAATATTGCGGCTCGGGCCGTGGCGGACGCGGGCGTGGCCCTGGTCCCTCATCGACGACAACGGTGCAGGCGGCAAGAATTGCCGACAGCAACAAGATGACAAAACCCTGCCGCGAAAAGATTGCCGCCAGAAATTTCATGATGATCTCCCACGATCGGTCCCCGGTTACCGATCCTCGCCATTCCCTTGCCAAATGCAACCCCCGTTTGAGCTCGGCAACCGACAACGGCGCCTGGACCGAAAGGGAGGTCCGCGCGCCGCGATGTCTGGCCCATTCGTGGCCCGGCTCTGGCCGATGACCCGGCCGGCAAGCAAGCCTATGCCGAGCCCATCGATGCTCAGGTCAGTCGATTGATGCGTCGGGATGCGCCAGTACGGCGGCCCGCGGCGGTATCTTGCAACCATCACGTTTCCGTGCGATAAATTCCGTGTTCGGGCATTTGCGACCCGGAGAGCGGAACGTTTTGGACGACCTTTCCCCGATACTGTGAATCTCTGACGGCCCCGTTTTCGGCGGGGGGTTTGACCATGCGCCAATGCATGACTGCCGAAGCAACCACCGGGAACTGCCCTTTGCGCCAGGCGGCGGGCGGGACCACCAAAGACTGAACGGGTGAAGGAGTTTCCCCAATGGCCCAGACCGGCACCGTTAAATTCTTCAACGCGACCAAAGGCTTCGGTTTCATCACGCCCGATGGTGGCGCCAAGGATGTGTTCGTCCATATCTCCGCGATCGAAGCCTCCGGCTTGCGCACGCTCGTCGACGGCCAGAAGGTCACCTTCGACGTCGAGCCGGACCGCATGGGCAAGGGCCCCAAGGCCGTCAACCTCCGCGCAGCCTGAGCCATCGGCGCGCCGCATGTCACTCGGACGTGCGACGGAGGCTCCATGCCTGCACCTGGCCTGGAGAGGGATCTGAATTTGAAAGGCGCGGCGATCTTCGTCGCGCCTTTTCCTTATCGAAGGCGCGGGCCGGTGATGTCGCCCAAGCCGCCAGGTTCTGGGCAACGACTTGCATAAAACAAAGACCCAAAGCGTGCCGCAACGTGCTTTAGACGCCCGCAAAACTTTCTCTTGCCGATGACGCTAAAATAAAGGACAAATTTCCACTCGGGCATTTGCCGGCCCGAGACTGGAGTTTATGGGACAAAGGAGCTTCCCATGCCGCAGACCGGCACCGTCAAATTCTTCAACCATGCCAAGGGCTTCGGCTTCATCACGCCCGATGATGGCGCGAAGGATGTTTTCGTCCATATTTCAGCCGTGCAGGCGTCCGGCCTTCCCGGCCTGGAGGATGGCCAGAAAGTGTCGTTCGACACCGAGCCGGACAAGCGCGGCAAGGGACCCAAGGCCGTCAACCTGTCGGTCGGCTGAGCCGGCTGGACCGGCGATGGTTTTCGCTCCCTGGAGGGCGTGTGACCTTTGACGCCTGTTTTGAATAAGTTCGTCGAAATCCGTTCAGCCCCCGTTCAGCCACGGTTGCATATTAGTCTTTGGTAAAGCCGGACCGCATCCCCGAAACTACACGGGCCGGCACGAAGGAGACCGAGATGAACCGAATTTTCAAGACCGCCGTCCTGGCCGCTGCCGTGGTCGCCACCACGCTTTCGGCCTTGCCCGCCGCCAACGCACGTGATTGGCGCCGTCATCATGGCCATCATGGCAACGGCGATGCCATTGCCGCCGGCGTGCTCGGCCTCGCGGCCGGTGCGCTGATCGGCGGCGCATTGGCCAATGACCGCCCGCCGCCCGACGCTGACCGCTACTACGATGACGGTTACTACGATCGTGACGTGGTGGTGCGCCCGGCCCCGGTCCGCCGCTACTATGCGGAGCCGCGGGTGGTCTACGCTGATCGTTATGCCGAGCCGTGGACGCGTGATTGGTACGAATACTGCTCGGACCGCTACCGCACCTTCAATTCCCGCACCGGCACGTTCACCGGCAATGACGGCGAACAGCATTTCTGCACGGCGAACTAAACCAGGGCTTCCCTGCCCCAACAGAAAAGCGCTGACCGCAAGGCCAGCGCTTTTTTGTTTGGAGCATCACAGGATTGGGGCAGGCGAATATCGGCACGCCCTACAGCAATTCCAGGAAAAGTGTGAAACGTTTTCCCGGGAAAAGCGCAAAGCGTTTTCCCTTGGGAATTGAGTCAGAACAAAGGGTCAGAGCAGCCCCGCCGTTTCCGTGAAATGGTGAATTGCTCTAAACGAGAAAAGGATTGGTCCGCCTCTCCTCGCCAAAACGTCCGCCGGGACCGTGGCCGCAGATGAAGCCGATGTCGTCGCCGAGCGGCAGGAGTTTGTCCTTGATCGAAGCGATCAGTGCCGCATGGTCGCCACCCGGCAGGTCGGTGCGGCCGACCGAGCCGCGGAACAGCACGTCGCCGACATGGGCGAACTTGGCCGCGCGGTTGTAATAGACGACGTGACCTGGTGCATGGCCGGGGCAGTGCAGCACCTCGAACACATGGCCGCCGAACGACACGGTCTCGCCTTCGGACAGGAACCGGTCGGGCACGCAGTTGCGCGCTCCGGCGATGCCGTAGCGCTTGCCCTGGTTTTCCAGATTGTCGAGCAGCGACTTGTCGGCCTCATGCGGACCGATGATCTCGACGCCGAGCGCCTCCTTCAACTCCATTGCGCCGCCGGCATGGTCGATGTGGCCATGCGTTATCCAGATCGCCCCGGCTGAGATCGCATTGTCCTTCAGCACCGCCAGCACCTTGTCGATATCGCCGCCAGGATCGACGACGACGCCATGCTTGTCATCCATGTCGAACAGGATGGTGCAATTCTGCTGGAACGGTGTGACCGGCACGATGCCGGCATTGAGCTGACCCATGATCGTCCTTTCGATGTTCACGGGTGATGTAGAGGCGCGGACAAAGGGCGTCCACCCTCGAAAGACGAACAATCGGTAGCTCCGAAAACGGAAATGGGCGGCCGAAGCCGCCCATTTGAAAAGACCGAAACGGCCCGCCTACTTCTTCATGGCGCCCATGACCGCGCCGAGAATGGCGGTCAGGATCGCGCCGCCGCCGGCGCCGCCGACGATGTTCTGCAGGTTCAGCGCGCTGCCGAGACCGCTCGTTGCTGCTGCCGCAGCCGCCGGATCGACCGCACCGCCACCCAGCAGGCTGCCGAGGATCGCCGCACCGCCGACGCCGCCAATGGCTCCGCCCAGGATTTTGGGAAGCTGACCCATCGCCGCCGTCTTGAGCGCCGCACCGACCGCCTGACCACCGATGACGCCAGTAATCACCTGTATGATGATCGGAAGAAGCGTGTTCATGTCCATATGATTAGTCCCTCCATAGCTGTCAGCCTCCCGGGCCGACACCATCATGAGACGCCGAATTGGACGAAAGTCAAATGCAGAAACGCTGAAATAAAAGGGGCGGCCCGAAAACCGCCCCTACTTCCTAAAAAAGCTGTGACTTTCGTTATTCTGCGGCGATCGCGTGCTTGGGCTGAACGGCCGCAGAATAGTCATTCATAAGATTCTTGGCTATTTCGCCGACCTCGAATCGGTAAGGCCCGATCTCGGAAACCGGCGTCACTTCCGCCGCCGTCCCGGTCAGGAAGCACTGCTCGAAGCTTTCCAGCTCTTCCGGCAGGATGGCGCGTTCAATCACCTCCAGGCCGCGATCCTTGGCCAGCCCAATGACCGTGCGGCGGGTGATGCCGTCGAGGAAGCAGTCGGGCTTTGGTGTGTGGATCTTGCCCTCCTTGACGAAGAAGATGTTGGCTCCGGTCGCTTCGGCGACCTGGCCACGCCAGTCGAGCATCATGGCGTCGGCATAGCCCTTGGCCTCGGCGGCGTGCTTGGACATGGTGCAGATCATGTAGAGGCCGGCGGCCTTCGACCTGGAAGGCGCGGTGCGCGGGTCGGGCCGTCGCCATTCCGCCACATCGAGACGGATGCCTTTCAGCTTCTGTGCAGGATCGAAATAGCTCGGCCATTGCCAGATGGCGATGGCACAGTTGATGCGGTTGTTCTGCGCCGAGACGCCCATCTGCTCACTGCCGCGCCAGGCAATCGGCCGGACATAGGCGTCCTGGAAACCCTGCTTCTTGAGAAGCGTGGATGAGGCGTCGTTGAGCTCGGCCACCGTATAGGGGATATTGAAACCGAGCAGGCGTGCCGATTCATGCAGGCGCTCGGTGTGTTCGTTGAGCTTGAAGATCTCGCCGCCATAGGCGCGCTCTCCCTCGAAAACGGCGCTGGCGTAATGCAGCCCGTGCGTCAGCACATGGATCTTGGCGTCACCCCATTGGACGAATTCGCCGTTCATCCAGATGGAGCCATCGAGTTGATCGAAGGGAACGGATGCCATGGTAACCTCCCACGGGCGGCAGCCCGGATAGTTGTATCGTTGTGTGTTTCGTGTCGGCCGCCCAAAGCGGCTTTTATGGTGGAGCGTAGGCGGATAATTGCGCTCTGGCAAACTTAGGAAATTCCGGAAAAACCGGCTTCCCTTGCCTTTTCGTTCGCAATCCGCCCAAAAGCTTGTCAAAAATTACCATTGCAGGGAAATTACGTCAATAGTACTGACATAATCTCTCTTTCCCACGGAGAAATAATGACGGATCGAAGCCCAGCCGCAGGAAAACCGATCAGGACCGCGATGTCGGTCGAGGACGGCATCGACTTCGCCATTATCGAGCTGCTCTTCTTTGCCTATCGTGACTTCACCTCCGATCCGGACCAGATCCTGGCCGACTACGGCTTTGGCCGGGCCCACCACCGGGTGCTGCATTTCGTCAACCGCAGGCCGGGCCTGACGGTAGCCGAACTGCTCGACGTGCTGAAGATCACCAAACAGAGCTTGGCCCGTGTGCTCAAGCAGTTGATCGACACCGACCATGTCGTGCAGTTGCAAGGTCCGCGCGACCGCCGACAGCGCGAACTTTATCCGACCGCCAAAGGCCGTGCGCTGGCGCTGGCGCTGGCGCGGCCACAGTCGCGCCGCATCCATGCTGCATTGGGGGATTCCGGAGTAACCGAACGGACCTTGGTGGAACGGTTCCTCGAAGCGATGGTCAATCCGGAACTGAGGGCGCAGATCGACGTTGGGTCCGCAAAAATGTCAGGGAAAAGCCATGGAGAGCACTGAACGGGTCGATCACGCGGCCGCGCCGGACGACGACGCGCCGCATCTGCTTGTCGTCGACGACGACACCCGCATCCGCAATCTTCTCAAGCAGTATCTGACCGAAAACGGCTTTCGCGTCACCGTCGCCGGCAATGCCGGCGAAGCCAGGCGCAAGCTTGCCGGCCTCGACTTCGACCTTCTGGTGCTGGACGTCATGATGCCCGGTGAAACGGGCGTCGACCTGACCAAGTCGCTGCGAGCCGAAAAGAACGTACCGATCCTGATGCTGACGGCCCTGTCGGAGACCGACAGCCGCATCTCAGGGCTTGAGGCCGGCGCCGACGACTACCTGCCGAAGCCGTTCGATCCGCGCGAGCTGATCCTGCGCATCAACAACATCCTTCGCCGTGGTGGCCCGGCGACCACGCCCAAGGTCGAGCAGTTGGTCTTCGGCCCCTACACCTTCCAGATCGCCCGGCGCGAGTTGAAGCGTGGCGGCGAGGCGCTGAAGCTGACCGATCGCGAGCAGGAGATCCTGGCGATCTTCGCGGCAAGGGCCGGCGAGACGATACCCCGCCACGAGCTTGTCGGTGACGATTCGGAGGTCGGCGAGCGCACCATCGACGTCCAGATCAACCGGCTGCGCCGCAAGATCGAGCGCGATCCGTCCAACCCGGTCTGGCTGCAGACCGTGCGCGGTATTGGGTATCGGCTCAGCGTGGAATAGAATGCCGCCTGCGGCCTGCTGAGCGGCTGCGGGCAAGCGAAATGAGCGAATGGCAACCACGGAACTGGAACAGCCGGGCAATGGCGGCTTGAGCGTACGCGCCGCGCGGACGCTGAAGGCGGTGCCGCGCGCCTGGAACCGCTTCTGGCGCCTCGTCTCGCTGTATATGCCCAAGCGGCTCTATGCTCGCTCGCTGATCATAGTCATCGCGCCGATGATCCTGCTGCAATCGGTCGTCGCCTTCGTCTTCATGGAACGTCATTGGGCAACCGTGACGCAGCGCCTGTCGCAGGCCACCGTGCGCGACATCGCCGCCATCATCGACCTGATCGAAACCTATCCGCGCGATGCCGACTACACCAACATCATACGCATCGCCCAGGACCGCATGCAGTTGAAGGTCGACCTCTTGCCGCCCGACCCGCTGCCCGCGCCTGGCCCAAAACCGTTTTTCTCGATTTTGGATGATGTTCTCTCGTCGGAGATCACCCGCCAGATTAACCGCCCGTTCTGGATCGACACGGTCGGCAACTCCAACATCGTCGAGGTGCGCGTGCAGCTCGAGGGCAAGGTGCTGCGCGTCTTCGTGCGCCGCAGCCAGGCCTATGCCTCCAACACCCACATCTTCCTGATCTGGATGGTCGGCACCTCGCTGGTGCTCCTGATGATCGCCATTCCCTTCCTGCGCAACCAGATCCGGCCGATCCTGATGCTTGCCGAAGCCGCCGAAAGCTTCGGCAAGGGCCGGCCGATGCCGCGTGACTTCCGGCCGCGCGGCGCCGAGGAGGTTCGCCGCGCCGGCTTTGCCTTCATGCAGATGCGCGAGCGCATCGAGCGCCAGATCGAGCAGCGCACCGCCATGCTGACCGGTGTCAGCCATGACCTGCGAACCATCCTCACCCGCTTCAAGCTGCAGTTGGCGCTTTCCGGCGGCAAGGCCGAGACCAAGGCCGCGCTCGACCAGGACATCGACGACATGCAGTCGATGCTCGAAGGCTATCTCGCCTTTGCCCGCGGCGAGGCTTCGGAAGACGCCGGACGGTTCGATCTCGAGGCCTATTTCGAAAAGCTCGGCGAGGAAGCTAGGCTGCGCAAGCGCAAGCTGTCGACGACGCTTGCCGGAGACCCCGATGTGCATGTGCGGCCGAACGCCTTTGCCCGATTGATGTCCAACGTCATCGGCAACGCCTTCCGCTATGCCAAGACGGTGGAGGTCAACGCCACCCATGGCCGCGGCTCGCTGCTGGTCACCATCGACGACGATGGTCCGGGCATCCCCGCCGACCGACGCGAAGACGTGTTCAAACCCTTCGTGCGGCTCGACGAGGCCCGCAACCTCGATGCCAGCGGCACCGGGCTCGGCCTGTCGATCGCCCGCGACATCGCCCGTTCCCATGGCGGCGACATCACCCTTGAAGACAGCCCGCTCGGCGGACTGCGCGCTATCATCAAGGTTCCCGCATAACCGGCACGATACCGAAAAGTGGAAACCGGCTTCATCCGCCCGTCATGAAACCATGATCAAGAACGCGCATGAAGCGCGCGACCTCAATTGATTCGGCCTTGCCGCCTCACTTCGACCCCGTGCCCGTCCGGGTGCGCTGGAGCGAAGCGAGAGCAGCGGGCTGGTCGCCGTTCCGGCATCGTCTCAAGGCAACCGTCGACCTTTCCTGCAAAGGGCCGCCATGCGCATATTGATGGTCACCGATGCCTGGCGGCCGCAGGTTAACGGCGTTGTCCACACGCTGGAGCGGCTCACCGAGACGCTGAAATCTTTCGATGTCGCCGTGGATTTCCTGACGCCGAACATCTTTCGCACCCTGCCCTTGCCGACATATCCCGACATCAGGCTGGCGCTGACCACGCCCGGCCATGTCGCGCGCCTGATCGACGCAGGCAAGGCCGACCACATCCACATCGTCACCGAAGGACCGCTCGGCATCATGGCGCGGCGCTATTGCCGCAATGCCGGCCGGCCGTTCACCACCAGCTATCACACGCGCTTCCCCGAATATCTCAGCGCACGGCTGCCGGTGCCGGAAAGCTGGGCCTATCGCTGGCTGCGCGATTTCCACAATTCCGGCCAAGGCACGCTGGTCGCCACCCAGTCGCTCGCCGACGACCTCTCGGCGCGCGGCTTCACCAAGCTGCGGCCGTGGACGCGCGGCGTCGACACCGACCATTTCCGGCCCGACAAGAAGAAGGATCTCGGCTTTCCCGGTCCTGTCTTCCTCTGCGTCGGCCGGGTCGCCATCGAAAAGAACCTCTCCGCCTTCCTCGACCTCGACCTGCCGGGCAGCAAGGTGATCGTCGGCGAAGGCCCCGAGCTTGCCAGGCTGAAGGCAAAATATCCGCAAGCGCATTTCCTCGGCCATCGCCCCAACGATGAACTGGCCGAGATCTATGCCTCGGCTGATGTCTTCGTCTTCCCGAGCCGCACCGACACGTTCGGCAACGTCATCATCGAGGCATTGGCCAGCGGCACGCCGGTTGCCGCCTATCCGGTGACCGGGCCGATCGACATTGTCGGCGACGGCTGTGGCGGCGCGGTCTCCAACGATCTGCGCGAGGCCTCGCTTGCCGCGCTCAATGTAGACCGTGCCGAAGCACGCGAACGCGCCATGCGCTACAGCTGGAAGGCTTGTGCAGAGATGTTCCTCGACACGGTCGAGGAAGCGCTGGGAACGACGCGCAAGCTGGCGGCCTAAAACAACCTGCCGCCATCCGGCACCTTGCGCTCGATCGCGCCGAGCACCACCGCGCCCTCTTCGTCGGGAAAGCCGAGCGTCAGCACTTCCGACATGAATGGACCGATCTGGCGCGGCGGGAAATTGACCACCGCGAACACCTGTCGGCCGATCAGCGTCTCCGGTGTATAATATTTGGTGATCTGCGCCGACGATTTCTTGATGCCGATGCCGGCGCCGAAATCGATCTTCAGCTTGAATGCGGGCTTGCGCGCCTCGGGAAACGGCTCGGCCTCGACGATCGTGCCGGCGCGGATGTCGACACGATCGAAATCGGCAAAACTGATCTCGGGCTTGCGCTCGCTGTTCGAACTCATCTTGGTTCTTGTCTGCCTTGCGGGGACTCAGGCGTTGCCGTAGGTCTCGAACAGCACGCCGGCCAGGGCGTCCTTGGCCGAGGTTCCCGACCAGACGACGAACTGGAACGCCTGGAAATAGCATTCGCAGGCTTCCAGCGCCGACGACAGCAACACCTCGACCTGCTGGCTCGACGGCTCGACCCCGCCGGCCAGCAGCAGCGACTGGCGGAACATGATCGCGCCCTCCTGCTCCCAGAGGTCGAAATGGCCAAACAGCATCTGCTCGTTGATCAGCGACAAGAGCCGCATCACTTCCAGCGCGCGGGTCTCCGGCACCTTGATGTCGAAGGCGCAGGCCAGGTGCAGCGCCTCGAAATCCTCCATCCACGAGAAGGAGACGTGATAGTCGGTCCAGCTTCCGGCAACCGAGATCGAAATCTCGTCGTCGCCGGCCCGCTCAAAGGACCAGTCGTTGTTGTGGGCCACCTGCTCGATAACATCCACCGGATGGATTTCGCGGGAGAATTCGAGTTCGAGAAGTTCCATGGAATGCTTCCTGTCGTTCTGTACGAGCGCCGCCACACGCTCCGCGGGAGGGCACACACAACGAACAATCTTGTCTAGAACTCGGACGGCCAGGACTTTCTTCGCGCAAAAGACTACCTTCTCGACGCAAAGACCCCAGACCGGACCCCACCGCCCGGTCGCATGACCCTGCTCCGAATCATGCAACAAATTCAGTCTATTGATCGGGAGTCGCGTGAACAGCCCAATTTTTCGCACTGCGTCATTCGCATGTGGAAAGCCGCTGTCACAAAGATTCATGCAATGCCGTTAAGCGATTCACGGCAAAGCGCTTTTCAGGATCGGGCTATGTGGAAAAGTTTAACGATTATTTTTTTTTGTGCGCGGCTTGGCCGCCGTCGCTGGTGTGGCGTCGCCGGCCAGTTCGGCAAGCTTCGCCTCGAGCGCCTCGATGCGGGCGGCAAGGCGAGTGTTTTCTTCCCGCGCCTTGGCGGCCATCTCGCGCGCGGCTTCGAACTCTTCGCGCTGCACCACGTCCATGGTGTTGAGAATGCGTTCGGCCTGCCCCTTGAAGGCCGTCTCCACCTCCCGGCGCACGCCCTGGGCGGCGCCGGCGGCGTCGGTCATCAGCTTGGCGAATTCATCGAGAATGCGGTTCGGTCCGGTCGACATGGCAAATCCTCGCGCTTGCACAAATTGACGTAGTGGCGCTGCGCGTCGAATGCAAGCATGTTGCGCCGCGCTGCGGCATCAAGTCGAGGGCGCCCACCTTGCCTTGACCCTGCCAAAACCCTGCCGCATGGTCCGCGCGCAAACGCGTTTCGCAATGAGAGTTCCCCGTTGAACGAATATTTCCTGCTGCCGCTGGCCTCCTTGCCCTTCCCCAACATCAACCCGATCCTCATCCAGATCGGGCCGCTGGCGGTGCACTGGTATGGCGTCGGCTATATCGTCGGTATCCTGTTCGCCTGGTGGTATGCCAAGCGGCTTGCCAGCAATGCCAGGCTGTGGCCGAACGGCGTCCTGCCGATGAAGCCGGAGGATCTCGACGACTTCATCGTCTGGGCGGCCATCGGCGTCGTGCTCGGCGGCCGCACCGGCTATGTGCTGTTCTATGATCTGCCACGCTACATCGCCCACCCGCTCGATATCTTGGCGGTCTGGCAAGGCGGTATGTCGTTCCATGGCGGCCTGCTTGGCGTCATCCTCGCCATGACGCTGTTTTCCATCAAGCGCGGCATCCGCACCTGGTCGCTGTTTGACGTCGTGGCGGCCGGCGTGCCGGTCGGCCTTGGCCTGGTGCGCGTCGCCAACTTCATCAACTCCGAGCTGTGGGGGCGCCCAACCGACGTGCCCTGGGCTTTCGAATTCCCCAATGGCGGGCCGTTTGCCCGTCACCCGAGCCAGCTCTACGAGGCGCTTCTCGAAGGCGTGGTGCTGTTCCTCGTGCTGCGCATTCTCACCCATTCGCGCCTCAAGCTGACGACGCCGCGCTTCGTCGGCGGCGCCTTCATCTGCGGCTACGGCCTGTCGCGCATCTTCGTCGAGTTCTTCCGCGAGCCCGACCAGCAGCTCGGCTATCTCCTCGGCACCAACTGGCTGACCATGGGCATGATCCTGTCGACGCCGATGGTGCTGGCCGGCATCTGGGCGATGCTGACCGCCAAGCCGGTGACGCAGCCGCAGCCGGCATGACACGGCTGAAGACCCGCATCGTCGACCTGATCGAGGCCCTGGGGCCGATACCGATCAACGAATATATGGCGCTGTGCCTGTTCGACCCGGCGGACGGCTACTACACGACGCGCGAGCCTTTTGGTGCGGCCGGCGACTTCATCACCGCGCCGGAGATCAGCCAAATGTTCGGCGAATTGGTCGCCGTGTGGATGTACCAGGCGTGGCAGGCGAGCGGCCGGCCGCTGCCGGCCACCATCGCCGAGATCGGCCCCGGCCGCGGCACGCTGATGAAGGACATGCTGCGTACGCTGTCGCGGCTCGATCCTGATCTGGCCAGCGGCGCCACCTTCGCCATGATCGAGACCAGCCCGCGCCTGACCGAGGTGCAAAAGCAGACGCTTGGCGCCACACCCTTCGCGGTTGGCTGGCATGAAACCATCGAGACCTTGCCGCAGCAACCGCTGTTCATCGTCGGCAACGAACTGTTCGACGCCGTGCCCATCCGCCAGTTCCTCCGCGCCGGCGCCGGCTGGCGCGAGCGCGTGGTCGGCCTCGACGAGACCAACGACCTTTGCTTCTTCGCCGGCGCCGGCTCGGTCGACCCGACGCTGCTGCCCGCCGATGCCACCCAAGCGCCGCAAGGTTCGATCGCCGAAGTGGCGCCTGCCCGGACCGCGCTCATGGCAACGATCGCCGAGCGCATATCCAGGCATGGCGGCGCTGGCCTGTTTCTCGACTATGGCCATCTCCAGCCGGGTGTCGGGGACACGCTGCAGGCCTTGCGCAGCCACGATCACGAAGATGTGCTGGCCAATCCCGGTGAGGCCGACCTCACCTCCCATGTCGATTTCGCCGCCCTGGCCGCGATCGTGCGTGCACATGGCCTCGAAGCCCATCTGACGACACAGGGCGACTTCCTGCTCGGCATGGGCATCCTCGAGCGCGCCGGCCGGCTTGGCGCCGATGCCGGCCAGGCGGCGCGCGAAAGGATCGCCGGCGACGTCGAGCGCCTCGCAGGGCCGCAAGCCATGGGCGAGCTGTTCAAGGTGCTTGCGGTACTGCCTCGCGGCGTGGCGGTTCGGCCCTTCGCCGGGGCGGATTGACTTTTTACCGCCGCCCCTCCCAATCTCTCGTCCGCGCTTTGCAGCGCCTGTTCTCGACCAAGCACCTTCTTCTTGACGAAACCGCCCACACGGACAACAACGCCCGCATGCTGAATCAGACCAAACCGGATCCCGTTCGGTCGCCGCTGCTGGACAAGGCGCAGGCACAAGGCATCCGCCACGGCTATTTCACCCGCATCGGCGGTGTCTCCGGCGGCATCTACCAGGGCCTCAACATCGGCACCGGATCGAATGACGACCAGGCGCTGGTCGCAGAGAACCGCGGCCGCGTCGCCGCCTGGATGGGCGTGCCGGCGAACCATCTGTTGACCGCCTGGCAAATCCATTCGCCCGACGTCATCATCGCCAGGGAGCCCTTTGCCGGCGAGCGGCCCAAGGCAGACGCCATCGTCACCGACCGGCCGGGCATCGCCATCGGCGCTTCGACCGCCGATTGCGGTCCCGTGCTGTTCGCGGATGCTGAGGCGCGCATCATCGGCGCCGCGCATGCCGGCTGGAAAGGCGCGTTCACCGGCGTGCTCGAAAACACCATCCTGGCAATGGAAAGCCTCGGTGCCCGGCGTCAAAACATCGTCGCCGTGCTGGGCCCCTCCATCGGCCCTGATAACTACGAGGTCGGCCCGGAATTCGTCGCCCGCTTTGTCGATGCCGACGCCGAAAACATCCTCTATTTCGCGCCGTCCGCCAATGCCGGCCATGCCATGTTCGACCTCAACCGCTACACGGTTGACCGGCTGGCCGAGGCCGGCGTGACGGCTGAGGGCCTCGACCGCTGCACTTACGCCGAGGAAGGCCTGTTCTACTCCTACCGGCGCACCACGCATCGCAAGGAGCCCGATTACGGCCGGCAGGTTTCGGCAATCGTCTTGGAGAGGGAATAATGGCGCTGCATTTTGAACGATCTGAATTTGACGCGCGGCGCGACCGGCTGATCATCGAGATGGCCGAAAAGAAGCTCGACGCCATCCTGCTGTTCGCGCAGGAAAGCATGTACTGGCTGACCGGCTACGACACGTTCGGCTTCTGCTTCTTCCAGTGCCTGGTGGTGAAAGCCGACGGTTCGATGGTGCTGCTGACCCGCTCGGCCGACCTGCGCCAGGCGCGTCAGACCTCGATTATCGACAACATCGTCTTGTGGACGGACCGTAATGACGCCAATCCGGCGGTAGACCTGCGTAATCTGCTCAACGAACTCGACCTGCTCGGAGCCCGCATCGGTGTCGAATACGACACCCATGGCCTGACCGCGTTCAATGGCCGACGGCTCGACGAACAGTTGCAGACCTTCGGCCAGATCGCCGATGCGTCCGGCATTGTCGGCCGCCTGCGCCTGTTCAAGAGCCCGGCCGAGATCGCCAAGGCCGAGAAGGCCGCCAATCTCTCCGACGATGCGCTCGACGCGGCGCTGCCGCTGATCAAGCAAGGCGGCGACGAAGCCCTGATCCTGGCCGCCATGCAGGGTGCGATCTTTGCCGGCGGCGGCGACTATCCGGCCAACGAATTCATCATCGGCTCCGGCGTCGATGCGCTGCTGTGCCGCTACAAGGCCGGCCGCCGCAAGCTCACCAAAAATGACCAGCTGACGCTCGAATGGGCCGGCGTCTTCAACCACTACCACGCACCGATGATGCGCACGGTGCTGACCGGCAAGGTGTCGAAGCGCCATCAGGAACTGTTCGACGCCGCCCGCGCGGCACTCCTGGCTGTCGAAAAGGCGATGACGCCGGGCAACAGCTTCGGCGACGTCTTCGATGCGCATGCCCGCACCATGGAGGCGCACGGCCTGACCAAGCACCGGCTGAACGCCTGCGGCTATTCGGTCGGCGCCCGCTTCACTCCGTCCTGGATGGACATGCCGATGTTCTACCAGGGCAATCCCGAACCGATCGCGCCCAACATGACGCTGTTCGCCCATATGATCATCATGGACTCCGATACCGAGACGGCGATGACGCTGGGCCGCACCTACCTGACCACCGAATCCCAGCCCAAGCCGCTGTCCCGCCATGATCTCGACTTGATCGTACAGTGAATCCACAATGGGAGGCGTTCTTCGCCAAGGAGTTAGAAGGCAAATGAGACGATCGCATGTGACGACCGTGTCATTGCTTGTGGCATTGGCTCTTGCCGCCTGCACCAACGCAAAGGACGTGCTCGAACCGTCGGCGATCACTCCGCCGGCGACGTCGACCCAGACGCTGCCCGCCACCAGCACGGCGGGCGCTCCCGCAACCACCGCCGCACCGGTCACATCAGCCCAAAGCGCTGCCATCCTGTCGAAGACCCGCCTGCAGATCGCGCCGATCGTCGGCGCTTCGGTGGAAGCCGCGACACCTCTGACGGCGGAGTTGCAGACCCGCGCCAGGCAGCGCGGTATCACGCTCGCCGGCAGCGCCGACCAGACCGTGACACATGTGCTGAAGGGCTATTTCTCGACGATGTCGGAAGGCGCCGACACCACCGTCATCTATGTCTGGGATGTCTATGACCCCGCCGGCAACCGGCTGCACCGCATCAATGGTCAGCAGAAGGCTCCGTCGGTCAATTCCGGCGCCAGCGCGGGCGGCGACAGCTGGAAGGGGGTCTCGCCGGCCACCATGCAGACGATCGCCGACCAGACTATCGACCAATTCGCGGCCTGGCTCGGCGGCAAGGCGGGCTAGAGGCATCGGACCCAAAAAGTGGAGACGGTTTTGGGAAAATCCGATGCCCAACGAGAAGAAGGAGCAGCGCAAGTCCGCTGCTCCCTGTTGCAGCCCGGCGATGGCGCGGAGCTTTCTTGAGTTTAGCCGGCGGATTCCCGATCTCGGCGCTTGCAATACCGGCGCGGGCCGCTAAAAGCCCGGTTAAAGGGCGCAAGCGAGTCCGTCAGGTCTCATCATCCTCCACCAGGAACCGTGCATGAAACTCTTCGCGGGCAATTCCAACAGGGTGCTGGCCGAAGCGGTCGCCCGGTACCTCAACGTCCCGCTGGGCAAAGCCACGGTCAGGCGCTTCGCCGACCAGGAAATCTTCGTCGAAATCCAGGAAAACGTGCGCGGCGAGGATGTCTTCATCCTGCAATCGACCTCGTTCCCGACCAACGATCATTTGATGGAATTGCTCATCATGATCGATGCCTTCATGCGTTCCTCGGCCAAGCGCATCACGGCGGTCATCCCCTATTTCGGCTACGCCAGGCAGGACCGCCGCGCCTCCGGCCGCACGCCGATCTCGGCCAAGCTGGTCGCCAACATGATCACCCGCGCCGGTGTCGACCGCGTTCTGACACTTGACCTGCATGCCGGCCAGATCCAGGGCTTCTTCGATATTCCGACCGACAATCTGTTTTCCGTGCCGGTGATGGCCCGCGACGTGAAGGCCAAATACAAGCAACTCGGCAACGTCGTGGTGGTCTCGCCCGACATTGGCGGCGTGGTCCGCGCCCGTGCGCTGGCCAAGCGCTTCGATGCGCAACTGGCCATCGTCGACAAGCGCCGCGAACGGCCCGGCGAATCGGAAGTCATGAACATCATCGGCGCGGTCGCCGGCAAGGATTGCCTGCTGATCGACGACATCGTCGATTCCGGCGGCACGCTGTGCAACGCCGCCGATGCACTGCTGGCCAACGGCGCCACCAGTGTCACCGCCTATATCACCCACGGTGTGCTGTCGGGCGGTGCGGTTGCCCGCATCAGCGGCTCGAAGCTGCAGGAACTGGTGATCACCGATTCCATCCAGCCCACCCAGGGCGTGCTCGACGCGCCCAACATCCGCGTCATCTCGATCGCCGACCTCATGGGCGAAGCCATTTCGCGCACCGCGACCGAGGAATCGGTGTCGAGCCTGTTCGACTAGAGCAATTCTAGCTAGAGCAATTCTAGGAAAAGTGTGAAGCGGTTTTCCCGGGAAAAGCGCGTAGCGCTTTCCCTAGAGAATTACGTCAAAACAAAGAGTTAGAGCAGATCGCCGTTTTACGGTGAAATGCTCTAGAACAGCACCTGCCGTTACGGCGCAGGGCTTTCCAACCGAACCGGGCCGACCAGGCGACGAGCGACCTCGACGCTTTCTCGTGCGCCGCGCATATAGCCGCGCGGCGAGGTCCCCAGCATGCGCTTGAACATGGTGATGAAGGCCGGCACGCTGTCATAGCCGAGATCGAGCGCCACCCTGGTGATCGGCTCGCCGTCCGCCAGCCTGGGCAGCGCCGCGAACAGGCAGGCCTGCTGGCGCCATGTCGACAGCGACAGGCCGGTCTGGCGCTGGAAGGCGCGGGTGAAGGAGCGGCGGCTCATGCCGGCGGCATCCGCCCATTCATCGATCGTCGCATGCGGCGACGGTGCCGCGACGAAGCGCCGGCAGAGCGCCGACAGCCTTGGATCGGACGGGAATGGCAGGCCGAGCGGCCGTTCCGGCAAGGTCGGGATTTCGTGCAGCAAAAGGTTCATGATCAGCCCACCACGTCCTTCCAGAACGCCGCCTTGCGGCAGCTTTTCCGATTCCACGATCAGGCTGTGCATCAGGTCGGTGACGCCGACGACGCGCAAGCCTTCGGGCAGCCCGGGGATCGCCTGTGGCATGACATAGACCGAACGCATCGAGACATCGCCCAGCATCTCGACGGAATGCTCGGTGCCGGCTGGAATCCACATCGCGTGGTCGGGCGGCACCATCCAGCGTCCGTAGCGCGTCGTCACCAGCACCACGCCGACAAGCGCATGCAAGAGCTGGCTGCGGCTGTGGCGGTGCTGCGGCACACGGTAGCCATCGGGATATTCGGTCGGCAATGCCACCGCCGGCCCTGCCACTTGCTCAAGCCACTGCCAGCGGCTCTCGTGCAACTGGCCGAGATTGGCGTTGCCAGCGTGAAAGACTTCTTTGCCGTGCGGCATCCGATATGGCCCACTTGCGAAACTATTGGACCAAACCACGAAAGAAGTCATCCCGCAAGCAGCTTATAAGGCACCGGTCCCAAGCGCTCCACAGGAGCGTCCGACAAGGCGGCCGCAGGTGCGTCCGTCAACTGCCTGCGGGCCTGCCCGCCAAAAAGACCACGGAGCCTACCTTGACCGATACGATAGCCGCCAGCGTCGCCCCACCGGCGACCACCAGTCACGCTTCAGCCCAGGCGACGGCCTTCACCGTCATCCTGGCGGTGAGCTTCTGCCACTGCATCAACGACATCATGCAGTCGCTGCTGTCGGCCATTTACCCGCTCCTGAAAGAGAATTATGGCCTCGATTTCTGGCAGATCGGCTTGTTGACCTTCACCTTCCAGGTGACCGCGTCGTTGCTGCAGCCTGTGATCGGCATGATCACCGACAAACGGCCGATGCCCTATTCGCTGCCCTACGGCATGGCGTCATCGCTGATCGGCCTGATTGTGCTCGCCTATGCCGGGCACTATTCGCTGCTCCTGATCGGCGCCTCGCTGATCGGCATCGGCTCGGCGATCTTCCATCCGGAATCCTCGCGCATCGCCCGCTTCGCCTCCGGCGGCCGCTTCGGCCTGGCGCAGTCGCTGTTCCAGGTTGGCGGCAATTTCGGACAGTCCATGGGGCCGCTGCTGGCAGCCTTCATCGTCGTGCCGTTCGGCCAGACCAGCATTTCCTGGTTCGCCGTCGGCTCGCTGATCGGCATCATCGTTTTGTGGCAGGTCGGCGGCTGGTACAGCCGGCTGCGTGCCGCACAGGGCACCCGCAAGGCGGCGAGCTTCGTTTCGCCCTTCCCGCGCCGCAAGGTGATGAACGCATTGATCGTGCTGACCCTGCTGGTGCTGAGCAAGAATGCCTACATCGCCAGCCTCGCCAGCTACTACACCTTCTATTCCATGCATAAGTTCGGCGTTTCGGTGCAGATGAGCCAAGTCATGCTGTTCCTGTTCCTCGGTGCCTCGGCGCTGGGCATCCTGCTCGGCGGCCCGTTCGGCGACCGCTACGGGCAGAAGGCGATGATCTGGTTCTCCATCGTCGGCGTGCTGCCCTTCACGCTCGCCTTGCCCTACGCCAATCTGGAATGGACGATGGTGCTGACGGTGCTGATCGGCCTGATCCTGTCCTCTGCCTTCTCGAACATCGTCGTCTTTGCGCAGGAACTCGTGCCGGGCCGCGTCGGCATGATCGCCGGCATCTTCTTCGGCTTCGCTTTCGGCATGGGCGGCATCGCGGCGGCCGTGCTCGGTATCGTCGCCGATATGAAGGGCATCGATTTCGTCTTCCAGATCTGCTCGTATTTGCCGTTTCTTGGATTGCTCACCGTGTTCCTGCCAAACATGAAGGAAGCGCGCAAAGCGCAGGCGGCCGCCTAGATCAGGCGGGTCTGCCGCTGTCACAAAAATGCACCCGCCTGATGACGGGTGCATTTTTGTGGGCCATGGCCTTAAGCCTTGAAGAAGGCCAGCAGGTCGGCGTTGATGATGTCTGCATGGGTCGTGGCCATGCCGTGCGGGAAGCCCTTGTAGACCTTGAGCTCGCCCTTCTTGAGCAGCTTGATCGTCAGCAGCGCCGAATCGGCGATCGGAACGATCTGGTCGTCGTCTCCGTGCATGACCAGGACAGGCACGTCGATTGCCTTCAGATCCTCGGTGAAGTCGGTTTCCGAGAAGGCCTTGATACAATCATAATGCGCCTTGGTGCCGCCCATCATGCCCTGGCGCCACCAATTGTCGATGACGCCCTGCGAGATGTCCGCGCCCGGACGGTTGAACCCGTAGAACGGACCTGATGGAACGTCGCGGAAGAACTGGGCGCGATTGGCTGCCTGGGCGGAGCGGAAGCCGTCGAACACTTCGATCGGCAGGCCGCCGGGATTGGCGGCAGTCTTGAGCATGATTGGCGGCACCGCGCCGATCAGCACCGCCTTGGCGACACGGCCGCCGGCGCCATAGTTGGCAACATAGCGGGCCACTTCGCCGCCGCCGGTCGAATGTCCGACGTGAATGGCATTCTTGAGGTCGAGATAAGCGGCGAGTTCCGCGACATCGGCGGCATAGGTGTCCATTTCGTTGCCGATATCCGTCTGGGTCGAGCGCCCATGGCCACGCCGATCATGGGCAATGACACGGTAGCCTTGTGCCAAGAAGAACAGCATCTGGGCGTCCCAATCGTCGCTGCTCAACGGCCAGCCATGATGGAAGACGACAGGCTGCCCGGTCCCCCAGTCCTTGTAGTAAATCTGCGTTCCGTCCTTGGTGGTGATCGTACCGCTGCCGGAGCTGGGCTTGGTTTGCGAGGTCATCTCAATCTCCTTGTGGTTATTTCCGCGATAAACAATATCGCGATAACCATATAGCTAGCGCGGCACAAAACCCTTGTCCACAAAAATATATATCGCGATATCATTTTTCGTGGTATCGAATTGATGCCCATATTGGCAAAAGGAATGCGCCGTGCCTCTCCCGTTGGACAATCAGCTCTGTTTCACGCTCTATGCCACCAGCATGGCGATAAACCGCACCTACAAGCCGATGCTGGACGAAATGGGCATCACCTATCCGCAGTACCTGGTGCTGAACGCGCTTGGAGAGGCCGATGGGATGTCGGTCGGCACCATCGCCAACCGGTTGGCTTTGGAATCGAGCACCGTCACGCCGCTGGTGAAGCGAATGGAGCAAGCCGGGCTGGTGACCCGCCAGCGCAGCCAGACCGACGAACGCCAGGTGCAGGTCGACCTGACATCAGCCGGACGCGCGCTGCTGGTCCAGTGCAACTGTCTGAACGAGACCTTGGTCGAACGCTCGGGCATGACGCTGGCCGAGCTCGATGCCTTGAACCGGCAGATCCAGGCGCTACGCAACGCGTTGACCGGCGACCGGTAGCCCCTACGTAGCCGCTTGGCCCAGTCATGGGTTGATTGCAATCAGTACGGCTTTTGAGGGCGGCTAAGCCAAACGTCGGAAAGAGGCCACCATCATGCGGACTTAAGCACGGCAAATGACCGTTTGCGCATGGCCCGCTTTGCCTGGAAACTGGCGGCGGGAGCGGGGCGGCCGACATGGAAGCCCTGGATCTTGTCTATGCCGAATTCGCGCATCAAAGCCATCTGTTCGTCGGTTTCCACCCCTTCGACCAGGATCTTGTGGCCGCGATTTCGAACCAGGGTGATGATGTCCTGCAGCATCGCCTTGCCGCTCAGGGAGCTGCAGTCGTGCAGAAACGATCGGTCGATCTTCACCGTGTCGAAATCGATCAGGCGAAGCCACGAAAGGCCCGCAAAGCCCGTCCCGAAATCATCAAGCCATATCTTGATCCCGAGCAGCTTCAGGTCGCTGATGCAGCGCAGAATGTCCGAGTGCATCTCCATCTCCAGCCCTTCGGTGATCTCGAAGGCCAGCCTGCTGCCGGCGACGCCGGTTTCGCCCAGAATGGTCGCGACAGACGTTGCGAAGCCAGGTGTCTTAAGCTGGATCGGGGAGACGTTGACGCTGACGACACGGACGTGGTCGTCAGCCAGGAGTTCGGCGCACACCGTCCTTATCGCCCAGCGCCCGAGTTCCAGGATCGCGCCGGTTCGCTCGGCGACGGGAATGAACAGGCTCGGCGGAACCGATGTGCCGTCCAGCATTTTGAGGCGCATCAGAGCCTCCACCGCTTCAACCCGGTCCGATTTGACATCCTGGATAGGCTGATAAACCAGTGAAACGAGATTCTGGCCGATCGCGATCTTCAGCAAGGCCGCGATGTTCTCGCTCTCGTCGCTGCTTTGCGGATCGGTTGGATCGAACAGCCGGGCACAATTTCGGCCGCCGGCTTTTGCCAGATAGAGAGCGCGATCGGCCTCGTGGATGATCTTCTCCAGCTTGGCGCCGGTCTGCGTCCTGGTGAATGCGGCGCCAACGCTCACCGTTACGATCGAGACGCCGTCGCGCCGCAGTTCGTGCGTCAGCGCCAGGTTCTCGACCGTGCTGCAAATGGCTTCCGCTATATCCAGGATCTGCTCTTTTTTCTCCATGCGAGCCAGGACGATGAACTCTTCACCGCCATAGCGGCCGATGGAGCCATTATACTGCTTGATCATGTCGCTAAGGGCATTGGCGACATGGATCAGGCAGCGGTCGCCTTCCTGATGGCCGTAGCAGTCGTTGAATTTCTTGAAGAAGTCCACGTCGATGAGGATCGCCCCGAAGCTGGTACCGACCTTTTGCCAATCGCTCCAGTAGTCCCGCAGCTTCTCGTCGATCGCGCGCCGGTTCTCCAGACCCGTCAGCGGATCGGTCCGCGACAACCTCAGCAGGGCCTTGCCGCGTTCGGTCGCCTCATTGTGCTGGATCTTGGCTTCCAGGGCATTCAGAAAGACGTTGTAGCGTTCCTCATTCAGTTTCCAGTTCACATACGAGGTGAACGTGAAACAGGATATATAGAAAGCCCCGAATACCATTTTGTATGTAAGGGTTGAAGGAACGAAATAATTCACGATGTAAAGTATACACAATATTATTGCCGAGGTTACGATAGAAAGCTTGAAATTGAACGTAAAGAAAAGATTTGCGCTCATCATGAATATGGTCCCAAAGACCATGTAGTAAGAGACGCTTTCCTTGTCCGCGCCAAGAACCGCTGGGCACAACCAACCAACATAGCCGAAGATGATGGCTCCGGCGCAGGTCACGTCGAGCCATTCCGTTCCAATCCCCCGGCGAAGCTGTGCTTCGAGGATCAAAAGCGCGCTCAAGCCGACTGCGAAGCGCGCCGTGATCGTGTAGGCGGCAACATCCGGGATCAGCAGCAGATCCGTTGCCGAAAACAAGAGATAGATCGCAACCGCAATCCAGAGCCCTGGCCTGGCTTCTCCTCTTCGCGTCGCCTGCGCTTCGGTGCGGTAAAGGGTGCGGAGCTCGTCGGCGCTCAGTTCATAGCGCGGCTCGTACGGCTCCGCATCAACCGTATCGACCAATACGGAGGACAGGTGTTCGTTCATCACAATAGACCCCGTTTGAAAGGGATTTTGTTTTCCGAACTCATTTCCAGCTTCTGCCCCCACGCGGGCCGGCTCCTTTGGGACGCGACGGCGATTGCGACGCCGGGCAAACAAATGCAATCGCGCAAGACAAGTTTCCGTTAACTCGAACCCGGAATTCGGGCCGGAAGCCGTCTAAAGAGGAACATGGTTGGCGGGAAATTAATCATAACGATAAAATGCCGTCAGCCCGACATTGGCAAATGGAGCATTCTACGCAATAAGTTAACCGACTGTTAACTATGGAGTGATGGCGTGCAGACCGTTCTTGATGGCAAAAGCTTGATTACTGCCGCGATGCTCGCCGGCACGCTGCCTCGGGGAAAGCTCGAGCATCATGGGGAAGCGTTCGAAACCGCGCGCGCGGAGCTGGCGCTCATTCTTCACGCGACACAGCAGCAGATCGAACAGGACAAGAACCCCGCCGAGATCGTCGGTCGCTTGCTGTCCTTCCTGAATGGTCTGCATTCCAAGGTTCATCCCGACGTCTGGCATGCGTTGATACCGGTGGCGCAGAACCATCCGATCCTGAAGTATTTTCTCGAGGATCCGCTGACGCACTGGTCCTTCACCAAGCCCAGGGGCTATTCCGGCGACGCGCAGTTGCTTGATTACATCTATTGCGACCCACACGTGGCAGAGAGCGTGGCCAATGCCTCGGAGATCGGCAAGGCGCTCTATAGCCATACCCAGAACGTACCCTCATGCGTCGCGGCACGGGAACGACGCGACCTCCTGACCCGATATGTCGACGAGATTGCGGTCAAGAATGGGCCCCAAACCGAGGTCCTGGCGATCGCGGCCGGCCATTTGCGGGAGGCCAATCGCTCGGTCGCCTTGACGGAGGGCCGTCTCAAGCGCTGGGTTGCGCTCGATCAGGATCCCCAGAGCGTTGGGCTGATCGCGCGCGACTTCCAGGGCACTGCGGTCGAAGCCATCGACGGCTCGGTGCGAACCGTGCTCACGCGGGGTCACAAGCTCGGCAAGTTCGATTTCATCTATGCCTCCGGCCTTTACGACTACCTCGCCCACAACGTCGCGGTGAAACTCACGAAGACATGCCTGCAGATGCTGAAGCCGAACGGGACGTTCCTGTTTGCCAACTACGCCGAGGGCACGCCTGACGCCGGCTACCGGGAGACATTCATGGACTGGGTGTTGCTGCTGCGATCGGAGGTCGATATGTGGAACATCGTCAATGCCAGCGTCGACCGCAACACCGTCGAGGCGCGGGTGTTCTTCGGCGAGAACCGCAACGTGCTTTATGCCGTCATCGAAAAGCGCGGATAGCGACCGCCTGGACTGCACCAGCCTGGGCGTGCCTTTGGCTTGCACCTCCGGCCGCCTTCCGCTATAGAGCCGCCACCCGCGTAGACACCCTTGGAGGCAACGCGGCGGAAGGCCGCCTTCCCGCATGATCCCGAAAAGTGGATTCCAGTTTTCGGACCAGATCATGCATGGGTATATCGGCTTTCGACGTTTACGGTCCAGGCACTCTGCCCACCGTGAGCGCTCCAGAACAAACCGAAAGGAAATGCCATGAGCCACGACACTTACGAGCTCAAGGCCGAAGCACGCGAACAGGTCGGTAAGGGGTCCGCCCGTGCAGTTCGCCGCAACGGTAAAGTGCCTGCAGTAATCTATGGTGACAAGCAGCCTCCCCTGGCTATCGCGCTCACCTACAAGGATATCTACTACAAGATCCATGGCGGTGGGTTTCTGACCACGATCGCCACGATCGATGTCGACGGCAAGAAGATCCAGGTCCTGCCGAAGGACTTCCAGCTCGACCCGGTCAAGGATTTCCCTGTCCATGTCGACTTCCTGCGCATCGGCAAGGACACCGAAGTCAATGTCGACGTGCCTGTCCACTTCATCAACGAGGACAAGTCGCCCGGCATCAAGCGCGGCGGTGTGCTCAACATCGTGCGTCACGAAGTCGAGTTCCACTGCCCGGCCAATGCGATCCCGGAGTTCATCACCGTCGATCTCACCGGCGCCAACATCGGCGACTCGATCCACATCTCGGCGGTCAAGCTGCCGGCTGGCGTCAAGCCTGTGATCTCCGACCGCGACTTCACCATCGCGACCATTGCCGGTTCGTCGGCGATGAAGCCGGAGACGGAAGAGACGGCTGAAGCAGCTGCACCTGAAGCGGCTCCTGCCGCCGACGAGAAGTAACTCTTTCACGCCCGGAGCAGGCGATGCTGCTGTTTGCAGGTCTCGGCAATCCGGGCGCGAAATACGCTGACAACCGCCACAATGTCGGTTTCATGGCGGCGGACGCAATCGCCCGCCGCCATTCCTTTTCGCCCTGGTCGAAGAAATTCCAGGGCCTCATTTCCGAGGGCACGCTCGGCGGCGAAAAAATCGTCCTGATCAAGCCGCAGACCTTCATGAACCTGTCCGGCCAGTCGGTCGGCGAAGCACTGCGCTTCTACAAGCTCGAGCTTTCCGCGCTCACCGTCTTCTATGACGAGATCGACCTTGCCGAAGGCAAGCTGCGCATCAAGACCGGTGGCGGCGCCGGCGGCCACAACGGCATCCGGTCGATCGACGGCCATATCGGCAATGGCTATCGCCGCGTGCGCATCGGCGTCGGCCATCCCGGCGTCAAGGAAATGGTCCAGCACCATGTGCTCGGCAATTTCGCCAAAGCCGACCGCGAATGGCTCGACCCGCTGCTCGACGCGATCGCCGACAATGCCGCCATGATCGTCAAGGGCGACGAATCCGGCTTCATGAATAAGGCCAGTCTCGCCGTCCAGGGCAAGGCCGGGCCGGAGCCCGAAAAGCCAGCGCAGAAGCAGTCGGCGCAGAAGCAGCAAAGTCATGTCCGCCAAGCACGGCCTCAACAGCCGGTGGTCAAGCTGCCGGAAAGCGGTCCAATGGCCGCCATGCTGAAGAAGCTGTTCGGCGGCAAGGACTGAGCATCAAGGGGACCGAAGGGCTTGACGTTGATCACCCCTATCGCCCATAGCCCTGATCAAATTTCTATTTTCCCGATAGGACCGAACAAAAATGGGTTTCAAATGCGGCATCGTTGGCTTGCCCAACGTCGGCAAGTCGACGCTTTTCAACGCGTTGACCAGAACGGCTGCGGCGCAAGCCGCCAACTATCCATTCTGCACCATCGAACCGAACACCGGCGAAGTGGCGGTGCCAGATCCGCGCCTGCAGAAGATCGCGGCGATCGCCAGGTCGAAGGAGATCATCCCGACCCGCATATCCTTCGTCGACATTGCCGGCCTGGTGCGCGGTGCCTCGAAAGGCGAAGGGCTGGGCAACCAGTTCCTCGCCAACATCCGCGAGGTCGACGCCATCGTGCATGTGTTGCGCTGCTTCGAGGATGACGACATCACCCATGTCGAGGGCCGCATCGACCCCGTCGCCGATGCCGAGACGGTCGAGACCGAGCTGATGCTCGCCGACCTCGACAGCCTCGAGCGCCGCATCGTGCAATTCCGCAAGCGCGCCGGCAGCAAGGACAAGGAAGCAACGACCGTGTTGCCTTTGATGGAGGCAGCGCTCGAACTGCTGCAGGCCGGCAAACCGACCCGCATTCTGCTCAAGGGTATTTCGGCCGAAGATCTGCGCATCCTGCAGGGCCTGAACCTTCTGACCTCGCATCCCGTGCTCTATGTCTGCAATGTCGCCGAGGCCGACGCCGCCACCGGCAACGAGCACACCAGGGCCGTGGAAAAGATGGCCACCGCCCAGGGCGCCGGCACCGTCGTCATCTCGGCGGCGATCGAAGCCGAGGTCGCGCAGCTCTCGGACGAGGAAGAGATGGAATTCCTGTCCTCGCTTGGCCTCGACGAGCCCGGCCTCAACAAGGTCATCCGCGCCGGCTACGACCTGTTGCATCTCATCACCTATTTCACCGCCGGGCCGAAGGAGACGCGCGCCTGGACCATTCATAAGGGCGACAAGGCCCCCCAAGCCGCCGGTGTCATCCACACCGATTTCGAACGCGGCTTCATCCGCGCCCAGACCATCTCCTACAACGACTTCGTCACACTGGGCGGCGAAGTGGCGGCCAAGGAAGCCGGCAAGGCGCGCGACGAAGGCAAGGAATATGTCGTCCAGGACGGCGACGTGCTGTTGTTCAAGTTCAACACCTGATTTCTCGAAGCACGACGCGCATGGCAGCGCTGCCATGTAGGCGAAGGCAGCGTTTGCATGGCCGCAGCGGGCACGAGATGGCAGCCTCGATACTGTAAAGCGTATCGCAATGCGACCGATATCTGAGGTCGACAGAATCACTCAGCATCTGTTGCGTGATAAATACATCGCTATGACATAAATCCTCCTAGACACCCCACTCATTCTGCGTATCGATGTACCGGGGTGGAGGATGGCGACGATGGTGACACACGTCTTTGGGGGGCCAGACACCCCGAAGAAGCTCCGTTGCTTACAGGAATATCTCAGAGCCTTTGCAATCGCTTTGCGCGATCAGGAATTCGCTTGCGTTTACATCGATGCTTTTGCCGGTTCCGGGACCCGTACAGAAGTTCGCCCCGGTCTTCCTCTCTTCGGTTCAGAAGTGGCAGAACCCGAAGAAGTAACCACACAGGGGTCGGCTAGGATTGCAATCGAAGTCGACCCACCGATGCATTCTATCGTGCTAATCGAACAGGATAGCTCCCGTTTTGCGCAGCTTGAGCAACTGATCTCCGAGTATCCCAATCGCAAGATAATTGCTCGGAACGGGGATGCTAACGACCTTGTCCAACGCCTTTGCAACCGCACAAATTGGCGTGGGCCGGAAACAGTCGGTCGTGGAATTCGTGGCGTTGTCTTCCTCGACCCTTATGGCATGGAGGTCTCCTGGGAGACGGTAAAGGCCATCGCAGCTACAGAAGCCTTGGACTGCTGGTATTTCTTTCCGCTATCAGGCCTCTACCGAAATGCTCCCCATGACCCGGCAAAGCTCGATCCGAGCAAGCAGGCAAGCCTGGATCGCGTTCTAGGAGCAACCGATTGGCGCGAGCGTTGGTACAGCCACGAAAGTACTCGCCAAGACCTATTCGAAACGAACGGACAAGCAGTTCGGCGAGCGGATGTGAACGCTATCGAATCCTACGTGAAGGAGCGCCTGCGCACAGTCTTCAAAGGGGCTGTTTTGGACCCAGTTCGCCTTCATCACAAAGGAGGCGCACCGCTGGCTTCACTGTTTTTCGCTGTGTCAAACACCAGTCCGGCTGCCGTCGCACTAGCGACAAAGATGGCCTCTCATATTCTCAGATCGGGAAGATTGTCCCAAAGCCGATCGCGATAAGTGCGGCCTGTCACCTTCTTGTTCTTGCCGCCCCACTGTTTGAAGAAGAACGCTGTGTCCGCGTCGGTGCACTGGTCGAAAATCTCGTCCACCCATCGCGTATCTAGCGGCCTAGCCTGTGGCCCACTTTCGCCGCCGACGATTGCCCAATGGATGCTTTGAAGATTCGCGCCAGCCACGGAGCCAATTAGAGGTTCGAATGAGACAAATCTCACGGCCGCAGGAACCTTACGGAGATCATCCAGCCTGTACAGTACCCGACTATCTTCGACACTGGTACCGAGCCAGACATTTGGAAGCACATTGAACCCGGGGGACGAAAGTACCTCCGACATTCTATCGGGCCGCTTTGTCAGAACCTGATAGGTGTGGTGAGGCGTGGATGCCATGACCTGCCATATCTCACCGATGAAGGCGGTTGGCACTTCCGTATGAAAGAGATCAGACATTGAGTTTACGAAGACACGCCTAGGCTTCTTCCATTCTCGCGGAATGGAAAGCGATGAGCGGTCGAGCTTAATCTTTCCCGACCATTTCGCTCTGCCGCCGCTCTTGCGTGTTACCCCCCTATACTTGTCGACTCCCATAGCCTCCAGTCGAGCAGCCATCCTCATCGCGTAACAATTTGTGCATCCGGCGGTAAGGATTGTGCAGCCGGCGACTGGGTTCCAGGTTGCATCTGTCCATTCGATTGATGTTTCGGCCATCACATCACCTTCCGTGTTGATGGAAGAGTGGCATAGACATTGTAACGTCTTTCTAAATTCTACGATAGGAATTTGTTCACAACGAGGCTTGTAGCTCGCTGTATCACGCCTAGCTTGACGGAAATAGGCTCAGTTCTCCTAATACCGACTGCTACGCGAATTTTTCCGATCCGGCCGGTGGTGATCCACGGGGTCGCCACTTGTCTTGATTTTGTCACGTCACAGGTCTAAGCGGCAGACGCACGGTCGGCGCTGACGTCGAGAACCCGTGCAATCCAACACGACGCGTCAATCCGAACGCACCCTTTGGCCCCAGCAAGGGATACCAGGCGATGATCAAGGCCTTCGTCGTGGACAATGACCGCCTGCGCGTCGTCGACGATCTCCTGGCAAACAGCGAGACCATCGTCTGGGCGGACCTGTTCAACCCGACCAAGGAAGAGGAAGCGACGATCGAGAGCTGGCTCGGCGTTGCCATTCCGACGCGCGAGGAGATGGAGGAGATCGAGATTTCGAGCCGCCTCTATGTCGAGGACGGCGCCTATTTCATGACCGCCACCCTGCCCGCCCAGACCGAAATCGACGATCCCTTGATGTCGCCAGTTACCTTCGTGCTGGCCGGCACAAGGCTGATCACGGTGCGCTACCACGAGCCGAAGGCCTTCAAGACCTTTCCGCAGCGCGCCGAGAAGGTGGCGACCGGCTGCACCAGCGGCGACACCATCCTGATCGGCTTGCTGGAGGCGATCGTCGACCGTCTCGCCGACATTCTGGAACGCGCCGGCCGCGACATCGAGGCGATCTCGCGCGATATCTTCGAGGCGCGGTCGACCAAGGTTTCCAAGCGCAACCGTGATTTCCAGGAGTTGCTGAAAGCCATCGGCCGCAAGGAGGACATTGCCTCCTCGATCCGCGACAGCCTGATCTCGCTGCAGCGCCTGGCAGGCTTCTTCGCCCATGCCTCGACCCGCACCAAGATGAGCAAGGACACCAAGGCGCGCATCAAGACGCTGTCTCGCGACGTGCTGTCGCTCGCCGACCACGCCACCTTCCTGTCGCTGAAGATCTCCTTCCTGCTAGACGCCACGCTCGGCATGATCTCGATCGAGCAGAACGCCATCATCAAGATCTTCTCGGTCGCCGCCGTCATCTTCCTGCCGCCGACTTTGGTCGCCTCGATCTACGGCATGAATTTCGACATCATCCCCGAGTTGAAATGGCAACTTGGCTATCCCTTCGCCATCGCCATGATGGTGCTGTCGGCGATCCTGCCCTTCTGGTACTTCCGCCGCCGCGGCTGGCTCTGAGTGGCCTTGTCGATCGGCTGCCACAGGCTGGCGCAGTAAAAATCGCTTGACCAAATGAACGCCGGCCTGCATCCGGAAGCCCCGATCCTGGGGATCGTGGGTCGACAAGCCGGATTCCAGACCATGACTGCAGAGATAAAAACATGGGCCTATGAGGACTTCATCGAGGGCGCATCGATCGACCTCGGCTCGAAGCTCGTGAGTGCCGCCGAGATCGTCGAATTTGCCGGAGAATTCGACCCGCAGCCAATGCATCTCGACGAGGAAGCCGGCAAGGCCAGCATCCTCGGCGGGCTGGCCGCGTCGGGCTGGCACACCTGCGCCATGTTCATGCGCATGCTCTGCGATGCGTTCCTGCTGGACTCGACCTGCCAGGGCGCGCCCGGCGTCGATCAGGTCAAATGGAAGAAACCGGTCCTGGCCGGCGACCAACTGACCGGCACCCTGATGGTTGTTGCCAAGCGCCTGTCGAAATCGAAGCCGCAACTCGGCTTCGTCACCATGCGCAGCGAGTTGTTCAACCAGCGTGGCGAAAGCGTCTTCGAGCTCGAGAACTCCGTCATGTTCCTCACGCGCGATGCCGCGGGGAGCCAAGCATGACACTGGACGAGTTCTTCCGTATCGGCACTACCGTCACGCTCGGCTCGCACACATTCGAGCCCGAGGCGATCAAGGCCTTCGCCCGCAAATACGACCCGCAAATCTTCCATATCGACGAGGAGGCCGCGAAGAAAAGCGTGCTCGGCGGCCTCTGCGCGTCTGGCTGGCACACGGCCGCGACCTGGATGAAACTCAATCTGGAAAACCGTATGGACGCCGAGATCGCTGCGTGGAGCGGTCCCGGTCCGGTGCCGGAATTCGGCCCCTCGCCCGGCTTCAAGAACCTGAAATGGCTGAAGCCGGTCTATGCCGGGCAAGCCATCACCTTCACGCGCACCGCGCTGTCGCACCGCCCGATTGCCTCACGCCCCGGCTGGCGGCTTCTGGCGCTGCGTTCGGAAGCTTTCGATTCCACCGGCGACAAGGTGCTCGAGTTCGAAAGCGCCGTGCTGGTGAAGGTGGAGTGAGCGCCCTTCCTTCTCCCCCTGTGGGAGAAGGTGGATTGCCGCGAAGCGGCAAGACGGATGAGGGGTGCTCCAGCGAAGTGAGGCGTTGGCTTTCCCTGGAACACCCCTCATGCGACCTCGCTTCGCGAGGCCACCTTCTCCCACAGGGGGAGAAGGAGCAAGCGCTCCTCAATGCCCTTCGAATCCTATCAGCGTCCTGACCGGCACACCGAGGGCTTCGAGCTTGGCGCGACCGCCGAGGTCCGGTAGGTCGATGACAAAACAGGCGGCGAGGATGTCGGCGCCGATCTGGCGCAGCAGCTTGACCGCCGCTTCCGCGGTGCCGCCGGTGGCGATCAGATCGTCGACAAGGATCACCTTCTCGCCCGGAGCAACGCCGTCCTTGTGCATCTCCATCTCGTCCAGCCCATATTCCAGACTATAGGCGACGCGCACCGTCTCGTAGGGCAGCTTGCCTTTCTTGCGGATCGGCACGAAGCCGGCCGAGAGCTGATGGGCGACGGCGCCGCCAAGGATGAACCCGCGTGCCTCGATGCCGGCGATCTTGTCGATCTTCTGGCCGGCGTAGGGATGCACCAGTTCGTCGATGGCGCGGCGGAAGGCGCGCGCATTGCCGAGCAGCGTGGTGATGTCGCGAAACAGGATGCCTGGCTTGGGATAGTCCGGAATGGTACGGATGGCGGCGAGCAATGTGTCTTCGAGGGAGGATTTCATGGGTCGAGATTACCTGAAACGGAGGTTCTTGCGCGACAATTGTTCGATCGAACTGCAGCCCATCAGCTTCATGCCGCGTTCGATCTCGACCCGCATCTGCTCAAGGGCCCGTTCGACGCCGGGCTGGCCCGCCGCCGCGAGCGGGAACAGATAGTAGCGTCCGACGCCGACGGCCTTGGCACCGAGCGACAGCGCCTTCAGCACATGCGTGCCGCGCTGCACGCCGCCATCCATGATGACGTCGATCCTGTCGCCAACGGCATCGACGATCTCGGCAAGCTGGTCGAACGCCGCCCGCGAGCCATCCAGCTGCCGCCCGCCATGGTTCGACAGCACGATGCCGCTGCAGCCGATGTCGACGGCGCGTCTTGCGTCCTCCACCGACATAACGCCCTTGAGACAGAACGGACCCGACCAAAGCTTGACCATCTCGGCGACATCGTCCCACGTCATCGACGGGTCTAGCATCTCGGTGAAGTAGCGGCTGATCGACATCGTGCCGCCGCCCATGTCGACATGCTCGTCGAGCTGCGGCAGCTTGAACCCCTCATGCGTGAAATAATTGATCGCCCAGGCTGGCTTGAGCGCGAACTGCGCCATTCCGGCAAGGTTGAGCTTGAAGGGAATGGCAAAGCCGGTGCGTTTGTCGCGCTCGCGATTTCCTCCGGTGATGCTGTCGACGGTCAGCATCATCACCTCGACGCCGACCGCCTTGGCGCGCTGCATCATCGCCCGGTTAAGACCGCGGTCCCGATGGAAATAGAACTGGTAGACCTGCGGGCTGCTGCTGATGCTGCGCGCCTCCTCGAGGCTGACGGTGCCAAGCGACGAGACGCCGAACATGGTGCCATACTTGGCCGCGGCCTTGGCGACCGCGCGCTCGCCCTGATGGTGGAACAGGCGCTGCAAGGCGGTCGGCGAGCAATAGAACGGCATCGCCAGCTTCTGGCCCATGACCGTCACCGACATGTCGACCTCGCTCACCCCGCGCAGCACATTGGGAACCAGATCGCAGGTCTCGAAGCTTTCGGTGTTGCGGCGGTAGGTGACCTCGTCGTCCGCCGCGCCGTCGATGTAATTGAAGATCGGCCCCGGCAGCCGCCGCTGCGCCATGTGGCGGAAATCGGAAAAGTTGTGACAGTCGCTGAGCCGCATCATCGAAATCCAAAAGCCATGGCGGGACGAGCTTCTCGCCACCGTTCGATGCGTCGAATATCAACCTCATGCCGCCATGCCAACGGACTAATTGCCGAACTTCCGCCTAAGCAATGGCGCAGACAAGAAAGGAGCGCCTTGAGCGCCCCTTCCCGTCTAAATCCGGCTGACGAGGATTACATGCCGAGATCGGAACGAAGCTCGGCCCTGGCCACTTCATATTCAGCCTTGAAGTCGTCCCGGTTGAGCAGGACCGCGGCAATGACGCTGCCGGAAATCCTGCCCATCGTGACATCGGACGCAAAATGGATGCCGCCAACCACGCGGTTGTGAGCGTATTTGCTCGCGCGTGCCATGATCTCGGCGCGCTTTTCCGGAACCATGTCGGACAGAATGATGCCCATCATCGTGCCGACGGTGGCGTGTCCGGAAGGCCAGGAACCGGAGTTCGACAGCTTGACCGCAGGCTTGACGAGATCGCTGAGCTGATGCGGGCGCGGGCGCTTCCAGACATCCTTGGCCGGATCGACGACAGCGCCTTCGGTAGCCACCACGCGATCGAAGAAGGCGCTGAATTTCGGCAGCGTTTCCTTGTTGAATTTCGGCCCCATCACGTCGGCAAAGCGCCAGACATTCTCCTCGGCATCGGCCACCGCGCTGGCGACCATCTCCGGGGTGCGCGTGACCTGCAAAGTCAGCACCTCGCCGAGTTCGGCCTTGGTTTGTGCCGAATCGTTTGCCGGCGGCGGCGGCAGGATCATCGTCAGGTCGACATCCTTGTTGGTGATGAAGGGCTGGGCGTCTTCCGCTTGCGCGGCCGAGCCGACGATGAGCAGCAACAGGCCTGCCGCGAGCGATGCGTATCTTTTCATGAATGCGATCCTTTGATGAGAGCAGCACAGGATCGCCGGATGCGGTGACGGCCATGTGACATGACCAGCCTCCGGAAATGCAAAAGGGCGCCTCTCGGCGCCCTTCGCGATCACTTGATTGTGTGGCTCAATGCGCCGCGCCTTCCCACACCTTGCGCTTGGTGAGATAGACCAGCGCGCCGAACAGAAGCAGGAACACCAGCACGCGAAAACCGGTCTTCTTGCGGTCTTCCATATGCGGCTCGGCCGCCCACATCAGGAAGGCGGAAACGTCGCGGGAGTACTGGTCGACTGTCTGCGGCGCGCCGTCATCATAGGTCACCTGGCCGTCGGACAGCGGGTTGGGCATCTTCAGCGACACGCCCGACATGAAATAGGGGTTGTAGTGGGTGCCTTCCGGGATGACCATGCCGGCAGGCGGTGTCTCGTTATAGCCTGTCAGCAGCGAGTGGATATAGTCGGGCCCGCCCGCGTCATACTGGGTGAAGATGTCGAAGACGAATTGCGGAAAGCCGCGCTCGACGCCGCGCGCCTTGGCCAGCAGCGACATGTCGGGCGGAGCAGCACCACCATTGGAAGCGGCGGCCGCTTCGTCGTTTGCGAACGGTGGCGGGAAGTGGTCGGACGGCTTGCCGGGACGGTCGAACATGTCGCCGGCATCGTTGGGACCGTCATGGATCGTGTACTCGGCCGACAGCGTCTTGATCTGCGCATCGGAATAGCCGAGGTCCGACAGCGTGCGGAACGCCACCATGTTCATCGAATGGCAGGCCGCGCAGACTTCCTTGTAGACCTTGAGGCCGCGCTGCAGCTGCGCCTTGTCATAGGTGCCAAACGGGCCGGTGAAGCTCCAGTCCATTTCCTTCGGCTCGTGGATCGGGAAATGCGTCGGCGCGGCGGCGTTGTGCGATTCTTCGGCGGCGATCGCCCAAGTGCCCGCCGACCCGATGCCGACGGCCACGAGGCCGACCAGCGCCAGCGAGGTGAGAATCTTTTTCATGCCAAATCCCCTTAGATTCTCTACCCGCTCAGCCTTTGGTTTCCGGCGCCGCCGTAGCGCCCGCCGGATGTCCGCTGCCGCCCTTGTTCTTCTCGAGGACCGCCTCGGTGATCGAGTTCGGCAGCCGTCGCGGCGTCTCAATCAGGCCGAGCACCGGCAGCGCGATCAGGAAGAAGGCGAAGTAGAACAATGTCGCCATCTGCGCCATGAACACATAGCTGCCTTCGGCCGGCTGCGAGCCCAGCCAGCCAAGCAGGATGGCATCGGCCACGAACAGCCAGAAGAACAGCTTGTACCAGGGCCGGTAAACGGCCGAGCGTACCTTCGAAGTGTCGAGCCACGGCACCAGGAACAACATGACGATGGCGCCGAACATGCACAGCACGCCGCCGAGCTTGGAGTTGATCGGCCCGACATTGAAGGTGATGGCGCGCAGGATCGCGTAGAACGGCAGGAAGTACCATTCGGGCACGATGTGGGCCGGCGTCTTCAGCGGGTTGGCGACGATGTAGTTGTCGGGATGGCCGAGATAGTTCGGCAGGTAGAAGACGAAATAGGCGAAGAAGAACAGAAACACGATCATGCCGAACGCGTCCTTGATGGTCGCGTAGGGGGTGAAGGCGACAGTGTCGGTCTTCGACTTGACCTCGATACCCGTCGGGTTCGACTGGCCCACGACATGCAGCGCCCAGATGTGCAAAACGACGACGCCGGCAATCATGAACGGCAACAGATAGTGCAGCGCAAAGAAGCGGTTCAGCGTCGGGTTGTCGACGGCAAAGCCGCCGAGCAGCAGCTGCTGGATCCAGTCGCCGACCAGCGGAATGGCGCTGAAGAAACCCGTGATGACGGTGGCACCCCAGAAGCTCATCTGGCCCCATGGCAGCACGTAGCCCATGAAGCCGGTCGCCATCATCAGGAGATAGATGATGCAGCCGAGGATCCACAGCAGCTCGCGCGGCGCCTTGTAGGAGCCGTAATAGAGGCCACGGAAGATGTGGATGTAGACGGCGACGAAGAAGAACGAGGCGCCGTTCGAATGCATGTAGCGCAGCAGCCAGCCCGAATTCACGTCGCGCATGATCTTCTCGACCGAGCCGAAGGCGAGATTGGTGTCGGCCGTGTAGTGCATGGCCAGCACGATGCCGGTCAGCATCTGCGCCACCAGCATGATCGACAGGATGCCGCCAAACGTCCAAGCGTAGTTGAGGTTGCGCGGCACCGGATAGGCGACGAAGCTGTCATAGACCAGCCGCGGCAGCGGCATACGGGCGTCGAACCAGCGTCCGAGACCGGTTTTGGGCGTATAGGTCGAGTGTCCCTCGCTCATCGAAATGTCCCCTGCCTCAACCGATAAGGATCTTGGTATCGGAAATGAACTTGAACACCGGCACCGCCATGTTCTCAGGCGCCGGGCCTTGGCGGATGCGTCCGGCCGTGTCGTAGACCGAGCCGTGGCATGGGCAGAACCAGCCGCCGAAATCGCCTTCCTGGCCGAGCGGAATGCAGCCGAGATGGGTGCAGACCTGAACCATCACCATCCAGGCTTCCTTGCCGGGTGTGGTGCGGTTGGCGTCGGTCGCCGGTGCATCGGCCGGCAGATTGGCGTTGCGGGCGATCGGGTCCTTGAGATCGGCCAGCTTGACGGCCTCGCCGTCCTTCATTTCCTGTTCGGTGCGGTTGCGGACCACGACCGGCTTGCCGCGCCATTTGACGATCAGCGACATGCCCGGCGTCAGCGAGGCGACGTCGACTTCGACGGAAGCGAGCGCCAGCGTCGAGGCATCGGGGCGCATCTGGTCGATGAACGGCCACGCGAAGGCACCCGCGCCGACCACTGCGGCCATGCCGGTGGCGACGTAGAGAAAATCACGACGGTTGGGATCCTGGGTGTCGGTTGCGCTCACGGGTGCCTGATCCTTTCGCCTCTTCCGTGCCGGTGGCTGAGCCTTGTCCCCGCTCAATTACGCCAACCCGACAGCGCATGGCGAACAGGCTTGCGAATTCCTCCGGCATTTGGACTTCGGTTTATGCGTGAAGCCCGTTTTTGTCCAGACGGGTGAAGGCACAAGGGCAGATTGTCGCGGGGACAAAATCCGCCACCGCTCAACGCGACGCCGGATAGCCGCCAAACATCGCTAAACAACCGGGAAACAACCGCAAATCCGACGCCCCTGTTCGGCTCGACACAAGGCGCCAGCCGGGTCTATCCTTGCCATCATGGCACACGTCATAGACCGCGACACCTGGTCTGTTCGCTCCGACCATTGGAAGGGCGAATTGCAATGTGGCGCCTACGGCTCCAACTCCTGCCTGATCTTCAACTATTTGCCTGGCGTCGGCGGCGGCCCCCGCCTGCACACGCATCCCTACGCGGAGATCTTCATCATCCGCCAGGGCACCGGCCTGTTCACTGTCGGCGACCAGGAGATCGAGGCATCCGCCGGCCAGATCCTGATCGTGCCGCCCAACACGCCGCACAAATTCACCAATCTCGGCCCAGGCCCGCTGGAGACGACCGACATCCACGAGAACGGCAGCTTCATCACCGAATGGCTGGAGTGATCTCTATTTCGCGCCGAGCCTGGCCAGCACCGCTTTCGGGATGTTGTATTCACGAATGACGGCATCGTGCTTGCGCAAGCCGCACAGCTCGCGCTGGATGAAATAGCCATGCACCGCCTCGGCGGCATCCTTGAGCAGCCGGGGGCGCAGTTGCTCGTCGGCATTGTCGCGCAGCCTGGCCAGCGTTTCCTCTACCCGCTGGCCGGCGCGGCCAAGTGCTGCCGCCTTTTCCGCCAATATTTCATGGCCGAGCGCGTCGAAGGCGGCTTCAGCGGCCGAGGCGCCGGCAAGATGGGACGGCGGACGCAAGGACATTTCAGCCTCCTTTCCCGAAAATCATGCGGTGAGTGACGAATTCTTCGCCTTCCACGTGCGTAAATCCAAGCCGTGCGTAAAAACCAAAAGCCTCTTGCGGCGCGCGGGTGTTCAGCGCGGCGAAATGGTGACGTGCCCTGTCGATAACGGTTTCGATCAGCATCCGGCCAAGGCCGGCGCGACGGTGACGCGCACTGACGAACAGGTGCCGGACCCGGCCGTGGTCCCTGGCCTCGAAATAGGGATCGATGTTCAACCCGCACACGCCGGCGAGTTCCCTTCCATCCCAGGCTCCGTACAGCGCCTCGCCCCGTTTCAGGAACTTGTTGCGGCCACTTGCCCAGCCATCCGCCAGGCGCACCAGCATCCAGTAGCCTTCCTGCCGGCTCTCTTCCTTCAGCGTGTCGAAAGCCGGCATGGTCGGCCGGAGCCGCTTGAGCACGTAGCCGACCTCTGAGATGGCGCCTGTTGATCCACCCATGGAGCTACTCCGCCGGGCGTGTCTCTTCGAGCACGCTGTCCTCGTGATAGAGAAAACCGCCGGACTGCCGCTTCCACAGCCGCGCATAGAGCCCATCGAGTGCTACCAACTCGTCATGCATGCCCTGTTCGACGATGCGGCCGCCGTCGAGCACCACCAGTCGGTCGAGTGCCGCGATCGTCGACAGCCGGTGGGCGATGGCGATGACCGTCTTGTTTTCCATCAGCCGCATCAGATTCTCCTGGATCGCCGCCTCGATGTCGGAATCGAGTGCGGAGGTCGCTTCGTCGAGGATCAGGATCGGCGCATCCTTGAGAAACACGCGGGCGATCGCCACGCGCTGGCGCTGGCCGCCCGACAGTTTGACGCCGCGCTCGCCGACAAAGGCTTCGTAGCCGGCGCGGTCCCTGTTGTCGCGCAAGGTCAGGATGAACTCGTGCGCCTCGGCCTTTTTCGCCGCCGCGATCACCTCCGCATCGGTCGCATCTGGCATGCCGAGCTTGATGTTGTCGCGCAGTGAACGGTGGAACAGCGCCGTGTCCTGGCTGACGACGCCGATATTGGCGCGCAGCGAATTTTGCGTGACATCGGAGACGTCCTGGCCATCGATCATGATGGAGCCGCCCTCCAGATCGTAGAGCCGCAGGATCAGGTTCGCGAGCGTCGTCTTGCCGGCGCCCGACGGTCCGACCAGCCCGACCTTCTCGCCCGGCTTGACGACAAGGTCGATGCCGTTCAGCACGCCGAACCCTTTGCCGTAATGGAACTCGACGTTCTTCACCTCGATACGCCCGCCTGCCACCACAAGTTCCTTGGCGTCGGGGGCATCGGTGAGGCCGAGCGGCTGCGAAATCAGTGCCTTGGAATTTTCCAGCACGCCGAGGTTTCGCAAGATGCTGTTGAGCTGCATCATCAGCCGGCCGAGCAGCATGTTGAGCCGCAGCACCAGCGACAGCGTGAAGGCGACCGCGCCGACGGTGATCGAGCCCTCGACCCAGAGATAGACAGCAAAGCAGCCGATCGCCGTGATCATGATGCCCGACAGCGTCGTCAGCGCCATGCGCACGCCGGTCAGCCGGCGGGTGAACGGGCGCAATGCGTCGAGGTAGATGTCGAAACCGTTCCTGATGTAGCGGTCGTCGCCGTCGGCCGAGAACAGTTTCAGCGTCTGCACGTTGGAATAGGAATCGACGATGCGGCCGGTGATCATCGAGCCGGCCTCGGCGGTTTCCTCGGCATGCTTGCGGATTGCCGGCAAGTAGAGCTTGGCCAGCCAAGCGAAAGCGGAAATCCAGATCACCACCAGCACCGCCAGCCTGAGATCGAGGCCTGCGACCAGCGCCAGCGTCGTCACCGTGTAGACGATCATGAACCAGACGACTTCGATGAAGCTTTCCATCAGGTCGCCGGTGGCTTGCCCCGCCTGCCAGACCTTTGTCGCGATGCGGCCGGCGAAATCGTTCTGGAAAAAGGCGTAGGACTGGCGCGAGACATGCCGGTGTGCCTGCCAGCGCACCAGATTGTAGAAGCCCGGCGTGATGGTCTGTTCATCGACCAGCGCCGACAGGCCGACGACGACGGTGCGGATGACCAGCACCACCACGGCCATGAAAACCAGTTCAGGACCGGCGGCGGCCCACAGTGCGTGCCAGCTGCGCTCGGCGGGAAGCTGGTCGAGAATATCGACGAGCCGCCCGACGAAGTAGAACAGGCCGGCCTCGACCAGCGGCGCGATGCCGCCGATGACCAGCATGGCGAAGAAGGCGAACTTCGCCTGGCCGACATAGTGCCAGAGGAAACCGCCGACGCTGGTCGGTGGCCGAAGATTCGCTGGCTCCCTGAACGGATAGACCCAGTTCTCGAACCAGCGATAGACGGCAGTCATCATGCGGCGGCCATCATTCTGCGGCTTGCCCCTTTGCAAGTGCATCGTTGGCGGGGTCGGCGGGACCGCCCTCAAGCAGGAACCCGCCCGACTGGCGCTGCCAGAGCTGGGCGTAAAGCCCGCCTCGGGCGACGAGTTCCTCGTGCGAACCTTCCTCGATGACACGGCCTTTGTCCATCACCACCAGCCTGTCCATCGCCGCGATGGTTGAGAGCCGGTGCGCGATGGCGATGACGGTCTTGCCTTGCATGAGCTTGTAGAGGTTCTCCTGAATCGCCGCCTCGGCTTCGGAATCAAGCGCCGAGGTCGCTTCGTCAAGGATAAGTATTGGCGCATCCTTCAACATAACGCGAGCAATGGCGATGCGTTGACGCTGGCCGCCGGACAATTTGACCCCGCGGTCGCCGACATGGGCATCGAAGCCCTTCCGGCCACTGGCATCCGAAAGCCCTGATATGAAGTCCAGCGCCTCGGCGCGCCCCGCTGCCTCGACAAGCAGCTCTTCCGAGGCATCGGGCCGGCCATACAGGATGTTCTCGCGCACCGAACGATGCAGCAGCGAGGTGTCCTGCGTGACCATGCCGATCTGCGCACGCAGCGAATCCTGCTTCACACCGGCGATCTCCTGGCCATCGATCAGAATCCGGCCGGCTTCGAGGTCATAGAAGCGTAGCAACAGGTTGACCAGCGTCGACTTGCCGGCGCCGGAACGGCCGACGATGCCGACCTTTTCGCCCGGCTTCACCGCCAGTGACAAGCCTTCGATCACACCCTTCTGCTTGCCGTAGTGGAAGCGGATGTCCTCGAAGCGGATCTCACCCCTGGAAACGCTGATCTCCTTCGCGTCCGGCCTGTCCTCGACAAGGCGCGGCAGCGAGATCGAGGCGATGCCGTCCTGCACCGTGCCGATGTTCTCGAACAGGCCCGACATTTCCCACATGATCCATTGCGACATGCCCCACATCCTGAGCACAAGGCCGATGACCACGGCGACCGCGCCGATCGTCACTGCTTGCCCCAGCCACAGCCACAACGCCATCGCGGTGACAGAGAACAAGAGCAACGCATTCAGGATGTAAAGCGAGCCAAAAAGCACTGTCACCAGCCGCATCGACCGGTAGACCGTTTCGAGAAAGCCGGACATGCCGTCTTTGGCGAATGACGCTTCGCGGCGTGCATGGCTGAACAGCTTGACCGTCTGGATGTTGGAGTAGCTGTCGACGACCCGGCCCGTCATGATCGAGCGCGCATTGGCCTGTTCCTCGCCAACCTTGCCCAGCCGGGGAATGAAAAATCGCAGCAAAAGGATATAGCCGACCAGCCAGAAGCCGAGCGGCGCGGCCAGCCGCCAGTCGGCCGAGCCGACGATGAGCAGCATGCCGAGGAAATAGACGATAACGTAGTTCAGGACGTCGATCACCTTGATGACGCATTCGCGCACGGCGAGAGCCGTCTGCATCAGCTTTGTCGCGATGCGGCCGGCGAACTCGTCCTGGTAGAAACTCATCGACTGCTTGAGCAGATAGCGGTGCACCTGCCAGCGGATGCGCATGGGATAATTGCCCATCAGCGTCTGCTGGTTGAGAAACGAATGCAGCCATACCGTGCCCGGCAGCGCGAACAGCACGATGAAGGCCATGCCGGCGAGCTTCCAGGCTTCCGTCTGCAGGAAGGTTTCGCGATTCTGCCCCGACAGCCAGTCGACGATGCGGCCGAGGAAGCCGAACATCCATACTTCGGCGATCGCGATGGCCGTCACCAGCACCGCGTCGAAAAGGATATAGGGCCATGCGCCGCGCGTATAATGCAGGCAGAAGGCAACCAGCGTCTTGGGCGGCTCGACCGGTTCCGCTGCGGGGAACGGATCGAGCCTTTTTTCAAACCAGCTAAACAACAACATAGGTTATGCCTGTGAAATGTGTTTGCCGCTTACGCGGCACGTGAGCGTACGAAATCCCCGGAACCCATGGCGTCAAGGGCCGACGGTCTGGAATCACCCGGACCGTCGGCCCTGCTTCGCGCAATATAGGGGCTCGCGGGCTTTTCGCCGACAGCTGCGCCAGACGATCCTGACGACACGGTGCCGCCAGCCCGGTTTTTCGCGCCCGGCCGGATCAGCCGGATGATCCGGCGCACCAGCGAAGGCCGGCTCAGATCGGGAACCGCGCGCGAAAAATCGACATCCGGCAGCATGCCGCGATGCGGCCGGCGGCGAACCTCGGCGTGAACCGCCGACGAATAGGTGTCGCCGATCAGCAGCGCCCAGGTCGGCAGTCGGTGGATATGCAGGCTCCTCGAGCCAGGTATTCTGTAGGGATCGAACATCGGTCCGTCCTCCGTGTGAAAATCAGATAAAAAGGCGAAGCAATATCGTCCGCCGGCATTCGGCCGGAGGCACGCATTGCGTCGGTCTGGACATGACAAGCATCGGTCCGGACAGGCTCAGCTGGGGCGTTCAGCCCTTTTGACTTTTTGAAAAACATCGCAGGATTCCTTCGAGAGCCGAAAAATCGTTTCGGCGTGAATCGGTGCGATCAAGTCTTAGAGAGTCAGGAGAATCGTCGTACCGAAACCGCCGGCAGGCAGGTAAGCCCACGAGAGGGGCGCTGGATGTGCATGGTCATCATGAATTACCCCTCCATCGTTTCGGGTTGACAATGCTGGCCGTATAACCGACTTCGCAGAAAATGGCCACCCGCAGGTCCAGCAATTTCCAAAACCGCCAAGCCGCTGTGGCCGATCCGCCACTTATTAGAAGGACGCGGAAATGAACTGTCGTCTCCGCATCGCGCTCTACCAGCCTGACATTGCCGGCAACACCGGAACAATCCTACGCTTCGCCGCGTGCCTCGGACTTGGCGTCGACATCATCGAACCGGCCGGATTTCCGCTCTCCGACAAAGCGCTCAAGCGAGCCGGCATGGACTACCTCGAAATGGCTGCCCTGACCCGGCATGTCGACTGGCACGCCTTCGAGGAATGGCGCAAGGCTGGTTCGCGCCGGCTGGTGCTGCTGTCGACCAAAGCCACGACGGCCTACACCAGCTTCATCTTCGCCGAAGGCGACATACTCCTGTTCGGCCGGGAATCCGCAGGCGTGCCGGATCCTGTCCATCAGGCGGCGGATACGCGGCTGACCATCCCGATGCAGGGTACGGCGCGCAGCATCAACGTCGCGCTTTCCGTCGCCATGGTGGCGGGCGAAGCCGTCCGGCAACTCGGATAGAATCCACACCCCATCGACAACATCACCCCTATCGTCGACGACGACAGGGGTTTCTCCACTTATTCTCATCCAGGCGCACATCGCCTTCTCCTGCATTTGCCCAAACGATATTTTCTTCGCTACAAGCTCAACTTAACTTGAGGTCAAGCGGAAAGTGCGAAATGGCTGCTGTCACGGAATTAACGGTCGGCCAGGTCGCCATGCGCAGCGGTGTGGCGGTGTCGGCATTGCATTTCTATGAGGCCCGCGGCCTGATCCGCAGCCACCGTACGGCGGGAAACCAGCGCCGCTACGGCCGCGACGTGCTGCGGCGCGTGGCGATCATCAAGGTCGCGCAGGAGGTCGGCATCTCGCTGGCCGAGATCGGCACGGCCCTGGCGTCACTGCCCGAGGGTCGCACGCCAACGCGCGATGACTGGAACGTTTTGTCGACCGCCTGGCGCGACGGGCTCGATCACAAGATCGCCCAGTTGAAGAAACTGCGCGACGGGCTGACCGACTGCATCGGCTGCGGCTGCATGTCGATCGACAAATGCCCGCTGCGCAACAAGGGCGACCGGCTGGCGCGCGAGGGGACAGGGGCAAGGAGGCTGGTTGCTCCGCCTCTCTCGAGGAGATCCTAGTCAGCCGCTGGCAACCGCCTGATGGTGAACTCGATGAGGTCGCCCGGCCGCTCGAACCAGCTTTCGATCTCGGTCCAGTAGGCCTGCTTGGGAAAGCGCTCGAACCATTCCTTGGCCTTGAGCCGCGCATCGGAGCGCGGCAGCACGAAGGTCTCGCGCAGGAAACCGTCACGCGGCATACGCACGCGCTCGGCACGGCTTTGGTCGAGCCTTCTCTTCAGGCCATCCAGCGGCGGTCTTGCCGGGGTGCGCACGAAACAACTCCTTGCACCGTTATGACACTTGACCCTGTCCCCTAAGAGATTAGGGATCGCGCCCGGAAAAGACGAGTCTTTTGTCGACTCACGCCCCGCAACCGGAGACGGCACTTGGAACGACCTGAAATACCGGCGGGGCTGCCCGCCGACATCGAACAAAAGAAGATGAAGGCGCGCCTCTGGTTCGAGGCCCTGCGCGAACGCATCTGCGCCACTTTCGAGCAGATCGAGCAGGACCTTGGCGGGCCGCTGGCCTCGTGGTCGCCGGGCCGTTTCGAAAAGACGCCGTGGGAACGCGACGAGGGCCGTGGCGGCGGCGGTACCATGTCGATGATGCACGGCCGCGTCTTCGAAAAGGTCGGCGTCCACACTTCGACCGTCCATGGCGAGTTCTCGCCCGAATTCAGGAAGCAGATGCCCGGCGCCGAGGAAGACCCGCGCTTCTGGGCATCCGGCATTTCGCTGATCGCGCACCCGTGGAATCCCAACGTTCCGGCCGTGCACATGAACACGCGCATGGTGGTAACATCGCGCCAATGGTTCGGCGGCGGCGCCGATCTGACACCGGTGCTCGATCGCCGCCGCACCCAGGACGACCCTGATACCCTCGCCTTCCACCGCGCCATGCAATTCGCTTGCGAGAAGAATGCCGCGGTCGCCGATTACCCGAAATTCAAGGCCTGGTGCGACGAGTACTTCTATCTGTCGCACCGCAACGAGCCGCGCGGCACCGGCGGCATCTTCTTCGACTGGCTGCATTCGGGCGAGGACAAAGGCGGCTGGAATGCCGATTTCAACTTTGTCCAGGATGTCGGCCGCTCCTTTCTCGTCGTCTACGGTCACCTCGTGCGCGCCAACTTCAACGAGAACTGGACCGATGGCGACCGTGACGAACAGCTCATCCGCCGCGGCCGCTATGTCGAATTCAATCTGCTTCACGATCGCGGCACCATCTTCGGACTGAAGACCGGCGGCAATGTCGCGTCCATTCTCTCCAGCCTGCCGCCCGAGGTTCGCTGGCCGTAACAAAATGGTGAGCGCGGCGTGAGTCGCATTGATGTCCCATTCGCTCGAAATGGGCATGGAATGTGGCACACGGTGCGGCGCAAAATTTCTTTTTCGTCTAATAGGCCGTTGAAAAGACTGGCCTATTTGTGGGGCCGGGTCGGGAAGCGCCGGCGGTTCGCCTGCGCGCAATTCCAGGAAAGTGCGAAACGGCTTTCCGACCGGAATTGCGTCAGACAAAGCGAGCCGCGACCCGACGCGACCGGACGGCCCAGACGACGCGGGGCACCTCATTGAGAGGGATGCCCCACTTCCAGGAGTACTTCGCAATGCGCAAGATCATTGTTTCGGCCGCCGCCGCTGCCCTTCTCGCTTCCGGTTCGGTGGCATTCGCCGCCGTCAAGCACACCACCGGAACGATCAAGACCTTTGACGCAACGGCCATGAGTCTGGTCCTCGACGATGGATCGTCTTTTACGCTTCCCAAGACCTTCAAGGATCCTGGCCTGCAGGTCGGTGAAAAAGTCCGTGTCTCATGGGATATGAAGGGCAAGAACAAGGTCGCCGAGGCCGTCAAGGCCGCAAAATGATGGCTTGCCCGCCAGAGCAGGATGAGACGATGTCCGGTCCTGTTTCGGGGTAGTGTTAAGAGGGCGGAGCAGCGCTGCTCCGCCTTTTTGCCGTTGACCGCAACCAATGCCGCCCCATCTGTGTTATGCTTCTCACCCGCTCGCGGTCCGCGGATTAAACCCTGGAACTGGACCATGAGCCAAAAAAAGTACCGGAGCCTCGACCAGGCTTCACGGAGGAAAAGGAGAAATCTCATGAAGGAATTTCACTGCGGGTCGCTCGTGCCCGGCTGTGACTGGCACACGCGTGCCGACGAGGAGGCCGAGGTCATGCGCCGTGCCGTCGAGCACATGCGCGAGACGCATGGTGAGACGGTCATCCGCGAGACGATGATCGAGGCGATCCGCTCGCGCATCGAAAAGAGCCGCGACGCGGCCTGATCTACCCGGCGTTCAAAGCTTCGGCGGCGCGCTTGAGGAGCGCGTCGCGATCAGGGGTAAACCCGGCTTCGACCCATTCCGCCTCGAGATTCCTGAGGATTTCGCCGAGTTTCGGTCCTGGAGTTGCGCCGAGCGCCGTGAGATCGGCACCTTTCAGCGGAAACAACGGCTTTTCCCATTTGACGGCGAAGGCTAGCAGGCGCGAAAAGCCACCGGCTTCGAGCAGCGCCTCATTGTCCTCGACGGCGCGCACCCTGGTTGCCGCAAGCGACAGCCGCAGCCGGTCGACAAACCCCTGCCGGTCGCCGCGATAGAGCCTTTTCGCCAGTTCGCCCTCGGTCGTCTTCGGTTCGACGGCGGTGGCAAGCGCCCAGTGGCGCAGGCGATCCGCTTCGGCTGTCGAGAATTTGAGCCGCTCGGCGAGCGTCTTCATGCGATCGGCATCGGGCGGCACGATCGCTTCCAGTCTGAGCAGCGGGTCGGGTGCCCAGCCCAGATCCTTCCCGGCCTTGGCCAACCCATGGATGGCATCGATGCCCCATTTCTCGCTTTCCGGCAGCGCTGCGGTCAAGACGCCTGCCTGCCGCATCCAGAGCAGCGCCCGTGACGGATCGGGCGCCGACAAGAGCTTCTTCAGTTCCGACCAGATGCGCTCGGCCGAAAGCTGGGCCAGCCCTTCCTTAAGCCGGGCGCAGGCTTTCAGCCCTTCGGCGTCCGGCCGTCCATCGCCGTACCAGGCGAAGAAGCGGAAGAAGCGCAGGATGCGCAGATAATCCTCGCGGATACGCGCTTCCGGGTCGCCGATGAAGCGCAGCCGGCGTGCCTCGATGTCGGCAATGCCGCCGACCAGGTCGACAACCCTGCCGTCGGCCTCGGCATAGAGCGCATTGATGGTGAAGTCGCGCCGCTCGGCGTCAAGCTTCCAGTCGCGCCCGAACGACACTTTCGCGCGTCGCCCGTCGGTCTCGATATCGGCGCGCAAGGTGGTGATTTCATAAGGTTTTCCGCCGGCAACCACGGTGATTGTCCCATGTTCGATGCCGGTTGGCACCGCCTTGAACCCTTCCGCTTCGGCGCGGCGGAGGGTTTGCTGCGGCAGGCAGGTGGTGGCGATGTCGATGTCGGCGACGGGCTGGCCCATCAGCGTGTTGCGCACCGCGCCGCCGGCGACTCGCGCCTCTTCACCGCCTTCGGCCAGTGCGAACAGCAAGCGCTGCAGATGCTTGTCGCCGAGCCAATCGGCCCTGTCCGCGATCGAGACACTCACGCATAAAGCCTTTCATAAAGGGTACGGATGATGCCGGCGGTGACGCCCCAGATGCGCCGGTCGCCGTAAGGCATGTCGTAGAAGAACCATTCGAGATCGTTCCACATGCGGCTGTCGCGCTTGTGGTTGGCCGGGTCCATCAAGAAGCGCAGCGGCACTTCGAAAGCGGCGTCGACCTCGTCGGCGTTGAGCGTCAGTTGGAAACCGGGCCGCACGATGCCCAGCACCGGCGCGATGCGGTAGCCGCTGCCGGCCACATAGTCGGGCATGCGGCCAATGATCTCGATGCGGTCTCGGCCAAGCCCGATCTCCTCGAAAGTCTCGCGCAGCGCCGCCGCCTCAGGGCTCGGATCGGTCGGATCGATGGTGCCGCCGGGAAATGCCACCTGCCCCGAATGGCTGCGCAGCTTTTCGGCCCGTTTGGTCAGGAGAACCGTCGCATCGCCCTCATGATCGACCACCGGGATCAGCACCGCGGCATTGCGCAGCGCCTTGCCCTGGTCGAGGCGCGGATGGCCGGGGTTGAAGCGATGATCGCCATAATCGTCGCCGGCATGCGCATCCGGCTGCACGGCAAAACGCGCGCGAAAATCCACGGATGAAAACGGCGCCGGCGTCACCTGGTCCATCATGCGCTCAGCCGCTTCAACTGGGCCGCCGGCATGATCGGGAACACGGCGCCCTTGGAGCGCACCGCGAACATCGTCTCGCCGCCGATCTCGACCTCCTCGCCATGCCCGACCAGCTCATACATAACCGGCCGCGCCACCAGCGCCTCCAGACGGCCCCGCACCAGCACATAGGGCTTCAATCCGCCGGTCTCGTTCTCGTCGACAAAGCGCAGCGGCCGTTCCGGCCCGGCCTCGACGACATCGCCGACATTGGTGCGGAAGGTGATGGTCTGCGCTTCGCCGCTACCCGAAACGTCCATTTCGACGGCGATGAACGGCGCATCGGCAACGCGGATGCCGACCTTTTCCACCGGTGTCACCAGATAGGTCCTGCCATCGGCGTCCTTGCGCAGCACCGAGGAGAAAAGCTGCACCAGCGGCATGCGCCCGATCGGCGTGCCCAGATAGAACCAGGTGCCGTCGGACTTGATCTCCATGTCCAGATCGCCGCAGAAGTCGGGATTCCAGCGTTCGACGGGTGCCGCGCCCTTGCCGGCACGGGCGGCGCGCGAGATGAGCGCCTCGAGGCCACGCGCCTCGGTGGCATCCGTCAGGCTTTCTTCACGATGTCCCAAGGGTCCCGTCATGGTCACGAAATAGTCACTGTTGTTGCGCTTGTCAGCCTAAGTCTGTGATTTAAGTTTCGACATAGGCGCCACGCGAGGCCGAATCGCGGCAACTTATGGTATGGTGCAGCCGTTGTTCCAGCCATGGTATTCCAACCACAAGGATCGATGCGGCATGAGCGTGATGGTCAAGGAAAGCCCTATCAGCGAAAAGGACATGATCGCCGAGGCCGAAAAGGCGCTTGCCGACATCTCCCGGATCCGCGACGGGGTCGGCCGGGTCATCTTCGGACAGGAAAGCGTCGTCGAGCGTACTCTGGTGGCGCTGCTGGCCGGTGGCCATGCGCTTTTGGTCGGCGTGCCGGGCCTCGCCAAGACCAAGCTGGTCGAAACACTTGGCATCGTGCTCGGCCTCGATTCGCGTCGCATCCAGTTCACGCCGGACCTGATGCCGTCCGATATCCTCGGCTCCGAAGTGATGGAGCAGGACGAAACCGGCAAACGCTCCTTCCGCTTCATCTCCGGGCCGATCTTCGCCCAGTTGCTGATGGCCGACGAGATCAACCGCGCGTCGCCGCGTACCCAGTCGGCGCTGCTGCAGGCCATGCAGGAATACCACGTCACCATTGCCGGCGCCCGCCATGACCTGCCGGCGCCCTTCCACGTGCTGGCAACCCAAAACCCGCTGGAGCAGGAAGGCACCTATCCGTTGCCCGAGGCCCAGCTTGACCGCTTCCTGATGCAGGTGGATATCCTCTATCCCGAGATCGAGGCAGAGCGCCGCATCCTTCTGGAAACCACCGGCATCGAGGACGCGAAAGCGCAAAACGTGCTGCAGCCGGTGCGGCTGAAGGAGATCCAGACGCTGATCCGCCGCATGCCGGTGCCTGAAAGCGTCGTCGAGGCGATCCTGACGCTGGTGCGCTCGGCGCGTCCCGGCCAAGGCAATGCCGAGACCGACAAGAACGTCGCCTGGGGTCCCGGCCCGCGCGCCAGCCAGGCGCTGATGCTGTGCACAAGGGCGCGCGCGCTTTACGACGGACGGCTGGCGCCCTCGGTTGACGACGTCCGTGCGCTGGCCGAGCCGGTGCTGCAGCATCGTATGGCGCTGACCTTCGCCGCCCGCGCCGAAGGCACCGGCGTGCGTGACGTGGTGGCGAAACTCGTGAAAGGAATTTGATGCCGCGCATCGGCGAGGTCCAGGCTCCGGCAGCGACGCGCGACGCGCTCGCCCGTGGCCGGTTGCGAGCCTCGCTTGTGCCAGACCTGCTGGTCGAGGCGCGCCGCATCGTCAACACCGTGATCGCCGGCTGGCATGGCCGCCGCAAGCGCGGCATCGGTGAAAATTTCTGGCAGTTCCGGCCCTATGTCGAGGGAGATTCCTCGCGCATCGACTGGCGCCGCTCGGCCCGCGACGACCACACCTATGTGCGCGACCGCGAATGGGAAGCCGCCCATACGGTCTGGCTGTGGGCCGACCCCTCGCCGTCGATGCTCTACAAATCGACCGGCGCCAGCGTTTCCAAGCAATCGCGCGCACTGGTGCTGGCGCTGGCCATGGCCGAACTGTTGTCGCGCAGCGGCGAGCGCATCGCCTGGCCGGGCCTCACCGACCCGTTCACCGCCCGCAACGGCGCCGAACGCATCGCCGCCCAGTTGATGCATGCCGGCGATTTGCCGGCAAAACCCGACCTGTCCGACATCAGGCGCTTCTGCGACATCGTCATCGTCAGCGACTTCCTCGATCCGGTCGAAGAGACGATGGCCTGGCTCGACGTGCTGGCCCGCCACGGCGTGCGCGCGCACCTGATCGAGGTCGCGGACCCGGCCGAGGAGACCTTCCCCTATGCCGGCCGAACCGAGTTCACCGATCCCGAGACCGGCGACAAGCTGACCGCCGGCCGCGCCGAAATGCTGGGTGATGAGTATCGCCTGCTCTACGCCGCCCGCCGCCATGAACTGACGGCCTGGTGCAAACGGCTTGGCTGGAGCTTTACCGTCAACCACACCGATCGGCTCGCTTCCGACGCACTGGTGCGGCTGCACATGGCGATGACTGCTGACGGCCCCTCGGCCAGGCCGACCGCCGGCGGTCATGCAGGCATGATCGCCAGCGGCGATCAGCCAGGGCCGACCGACTTTGGCAGTCGTGCCGGCACGATCGCCGGTGGCGATCGGCCAGGAAAGGCTGGCGCATGAGTTGGCTGCCGCTTTCCTTTGGCGCCCCCATGGTGCTGTGGGGCCTGCTGGCACTGCCGGTGATCTGGTGGCTGCTCAGGCTGACGCCGCCCAAGCCGCAGACCGAAATCTTCCCGCCGCTGAAGATCCTGGCGCGCGTGCTGAAGCGCGAGGAGACGCCGCAGCAGAGCCCGTGGTGGCTGACGCTGCTCAGGCTCTTGATGGCGGCCCTCATCGTCGCGGCATTGGCCGACCCGGTCTTCAACCCGCGCGAAAAGCTGCCGGCCGAGGGAGCCGCCCTTGCCCTGGTCATCGACAATGACTGGGCAAGTGCCGCAGACTGGGGCAAACGCGTCGCCACCGCCGAGCGGCTGATCAACGATGCCGGCTCCAACGGCGTGCCGATCGTCATCGCCTTCACTGCCGAAAAGGCCAATGCCGAGATCGGCCCGTTCGATGCCGCCACCGCGCTTGACCGGCTGCGCGCCGCCAAGCCGCGGCCGATCCCGACCGACCGGCCCGCCATCTATGCCCGCGTCGCCGGCGTGCTGGAGACCTTGCCCGGGGCCAGCGTCGCCGTGCTTGCCGACGGCCTGGCGGCAAAGGGCGATGAAGCCGCGTTCAACACGCTTTTGTCGAAAAATGCCGCGCGTGTCGTCTGGGCAACCGCAGACAGGCTGTCGCTGACCGGCCTGACCGCCGCCGACAACCAGGTCGACGGCTTTGCACTGACCGCCATCCGCGCGCCGGGCGACCCTGCCCCTGCTCAGGTCACCGCCGGCGCCTTCGATGACAAGGGCCGCCGCATCGCCGATGCGACGCTGACCTTTTCGCCTGGCGAAACCACCGCCACCGGCACCATGGCGGTGCCGTTCGAGCTGCGCAACGACTTCGCTTCCATCGCGCTCGACGGCGAGCGGCAGGCTGGTGCGGTCCGCGTCCTCGACGAAAGCTCCAAGCGGCGGCGCGTCGGTCTATTGTCGCAGGCCGAGGCCGACCAGGCACAGCCGCTTTTGTCGCCGCTCTACTACATCAGGCGGGCGCTTCAGCCCTTCGCCGATCTGGTCGAACCCTCCAGCGCCGATCTTGCCGACGCCATCCCGCAGATTCTCGACCAGAAGCCCGCGATGATCGTCATGGCCGATATCGGCACCATTCCCGGACAGGTCCGGCAGAGACTTGTCGATTGGGTCGACAATGGCGGCACGCTGGTGCGTTTCGCCGGTTCGCGGCTGGCCACGGCGGGCGATGACGACGATTTGCTGCCGGTCCGCCTGCGCACCGGCGAGCGTTCGCTCGGCGGCGCGCTGTCATGGACGTCGCCGCAGCCTGTCACCGAATTCCCTAAGGCCGGCCCGTTCGCCGATCTGGCGCCGCCGACCGAGGTCACCGTCAGCAGGCAGGTGCTGGCCGAGCCGACACCCGATATCGTCGAGCGCACCTGGGCGGCCCTTGCCGACGGCACGCCGCTGGTCACCGGACTGAAGAAAGGCAAGGGCACGCTGGTGCTGTTCCACGTCACCCCTGAGGCAACCTGGTCGAACCTGCCGATCTCTGGCAGCTTCGTCGAGATGCTGCGCCGCATCGTGCAGCTGTCGCGCAACCAGGGCGCGGCCATCGCCAATGCCGAAGCCGCCGCGGCATCGCTGGCGCCCTATCGCATGATTGCAGCCGACGGCTCGCTGGTGCCGCCGACGCCGGATGCACGGCCGCTGGTGCCGGGCGCCGGCGCGCTGCCGGTGACTTTTGAAAACCCGCCCGGTCTCTATGGTTCCGAGACGGGTGTATTTGCCCATAATTTGCTTGAAGCCGACAGCACGCTGGCCCCGCTGGCGCGCCCGCAAATCACTGTTCCCATCACCTCGATCCAGTATGCCTTTGACGAATCGCGCAATTTGAAGGGCGCGCTGGTGGCGGCCGCCCTGGTGCTGATGCTACTCGACACGCTGGCGGTATTCTGGATGGGCGGCCTGTTTTCACGCCGGCCGCGCCGCGCCGGTGCGGTGGCAACCACCGCCGCCATCCTGATTGCGCTGGGTAGCTTGTTCGGTCATGCCGACCTTGCCCGCGCCGACGACGCCAAGCCGGGTGACGAAATTGCCATCGAGGCGATTTCGAAGACCCGCATCGCCTATGTGCTGACCGGCGTGCCGGGCGACGATTCGATCAGCCGCGCCGGGCTCGAGGGCCTGACGCGCTTTCTGGTCGAGAAGACGGCGCTGGAACCGGGCGAGCCGGCTGGCGTCGACATTTCGAGGGACGAGTTGTCGTTCTATCCGCTGATCTACTGGCCGATCGATCCGGCCGCACCGATGCCCAGCCAGGCAGCGATCGCCCGCGTCGACGCCTATATGCAGCAAGGCGGCACGGTGCTGTTCGACACCCGCGACCAATTCGCCAACGGCATCGGCGCCGATTCGACCAGCCCGGCGACGGAGCGGCTGCGCGACATCCTCGGCAACCTCAACGTGCCGCCGCTGGAACCGGTACCGTCCGACCACGTGCTGACCAAATCCTTCTTCATCCTACCCGAATTCCCCGGCCGCTTCGCCGGCAGCCCGCTCTGGGTCGAGGCCTCGCTCGACGCCAGCAACGCCGAGAACCGGCCGGTGCGTACCGGCGATGGCGTCTCGCCGATCATGATCACCGCCAATGATTTCGCTGGCGCCTGGGCGGTCGACGAGAACGGCGATGCGCTGCTGCCGACTGTGCCGGCAGACCCGATGCAGCGCATCTACGCGCTGCGCGCCGGCGTCAACATCATGATGTACATGCTGACCGGCAACTACAAATCCGACCAGGTGCACGTGCCCATACTGCTCGAACGGCTGGGGCAGTAGAATGAGTTTGTTTGGTGCCCTCCGGTCGCGGATAAACCCTCCCCAAAAAGAGGAGGGTAAGGAATGAATTGGTCGATCTCCTTCGAACCGCTGATCTCCTGGCCACTGCTGGCCTTGGCGCTGGTGCCGCTGGCGCTGCTTGCGCTGGTCGGCTTGTGGTTTCGCCAGCGCGGTTCGGTCTTCCGCTTCATCGCCCTTGTGGCGCTCGCCGCCGCTTTGTTCAACCCGGTGTTCCTCAACGAGGAGCGTGAGCCACTGAAAAGCGTTGTCGCCCTCGTCGTCGACCGCAGCCAGAGCCAGGATATCGGCGACCGCACCAAGCAGACCGACGAGGCGTTGGCCGGGCTGCAGCAGCGGCTTGGCCGCTTCAAGCAGTTCGACGTGCGCGTCGTCGAAGCCGGCAAATCCGAGGCCGCCGAGGAGCGCACCGAGACACGGCTGTTCGGCGCGCTTGAAGGCGCCTTCCGCGACGTGCCGCCGTCACGCATCGGCGGCGCCATCATGATCACCGATGGCGAGGTCCATGACGCGCCCCCCGGTGCGCCCGATTTCAACGCCCCGCTGCATGCTTTGATCACCGGCAACGACCACGAAAAGGACCGCCGCATCCGCTTCGAGAACGCGCCGCGCTTCGGCCTCGTCGGCAAGCCCCTCGACATGACCTACCGTGTCATCTCGACCGAAAACGAGACCGGCCCGGTCGATGTGCGCGTTTCGGTCAATGGCGAACAGGTCGCGGTCGAGCACGCCACCGTTGGCCAGGCGATGCCGCTGCAGGTGACCATTCCGGGTGCCGGGCGCAACATCGTCGAACTCGCCATCGATCGCGAACCGGGCGAACTGACCGACACCAACAACCGCGCCATCGCGCTCATCGACGGCATTCGCGAGAACTTGCGCGTGCTGCTCGTCTCCGGCGAGCCGCATGCCGGCGAACGCACCTGGCGCAACCTGCTGAAATCCGACGCCTCGGTCGATCTCGTCCATTTCACCATCCTGCGGCCGCCGGAAAAGCAGGACGGCACGCCGATCAACGAATTGTCGCTGATCGCCTTCCCGACCCGCGAACTGTTCGTCGAGAAGATCAAGGATTTCGACCTCATCATTTTCGACCGCTACCAGCACCGCGACGTGCTGCCGATCCTCTATTACGACTACATCTCCGAATATGTCGAAAAGGGCGGCGCGCTGCTGATCGCGGCCGGCCCCGAATATGCCGGCGAAAGCTCGATCGCGCGTACGCCGCTGATGTCCGCCCTGCCGGCGATGCCGACCGGCGAGGTGGTCGACAAGGCCTTCTATCCGCGCCTCACCGAACTCGGCCAGCGCCACCCGGTGACGCGTGGGCTGGATGGCTCTGCCACCGAGCCGCCGCACTGGAGCCGCTGGTTCCGCACCATCGGCGTGCAGAATCCCGAAGGCGCAGTGGTGATGAAGGGCGCCGACAACCGGCCGCTGCTGTTGCTCGACCGTAAGGGCGAAGGCCGCGTCGGCATGCTGCTGTCCGATCAGGGCTGGCTGTGGGCGCGCGGCTTCGAGGGCGGCGGCCCGCATGTCCAGCTCTACCGGCGCATCGCCCACTGGCTGATGAAGGAGCCTGAGCTCGAGGAAGAGCGGCTGACCGCCGACGGCCGCGGCATGGTGCTGGAAATCCGCCGCCAGACGATGGCCGACGATCCCGGCCCCGCGCAGATCATCACCCCATCCGGCAAGACCTTGACCGTCAAGCTCGAGAAATCCGAGCCCGGCGTCTTCCTCGGCAGCGTCGAGACCAGCGAGATCGGCCTCTATCAGGTCGCCAATGGCGACCTCACCGCGCTCGCCCATGTCGGGCCGGTCAACGCCCCGGAATTCGCCGACGTCATTTCCACCGAAAGCCGGCTGAAGGCGCCGGCTGAAGCCACCGGCGGCAGCGTGCGCCGGCTGGCGTCGTCCACAGCCCTTGGCAGCGACGTGACGCTGCCTTCCATCGTGCCTGTGCGCTCGGCTGGTGCCGCGTCCGGCAACGACTGGATCGGACTGCGCACCACGGACGACAGCGTGCTCAAGGCCGTCTCGCGCGTGCCGCTGTTCGGCGGCTTCCTCGGCCTCGGCCTGCTGCTTCTGGCAATGGGTTCGATGTGGTACCGCGAAGGACGGTAGAGCTACTCTTCCGGCTCCGTCGTGAACATCAGCGGATAGCCCTTGGCCTTGCCGGCATCGGTGGCGCGCGTCGCCTTGGTCTCGGCGACATCCCTGGTGAACACGGCGACGACGCAGACGCCGCGACGATGCGCGGTGATCATCACCCGATGCGCCTGGTCTTCGCTGAGTTTGAACTCACCCTTCAGCACCGTCACGACGAATTCGCGCGGCGTGAAATCGTCATTGATGAGGATGACCTTGTAGAGCTTTGGCCGTTCGACCTGCGGCTTGACCTGGACGCGCGGTTTTGTGGTGATTTCAGGCATTGGAACCGACAGTTAGAGCAATTCCAGGAAAAGTGTAAAACGGTTTTCCGCCCGGAATTGCGTCAAGACAAAGGATCAGAACGGTTCGCCGTTTCCACGAAACGGTGAATTGCTCTGGCGTAGCAACCCTGCCGCCATTCTGGCACCAGCGAAAGCGGTCGTCCGTTTTGGTCGACGCACGAAAACCAGTGTCCGCCGACGCGGCCATTCACAATCATGTGGGAAAGTGTCGGTTGCCGTTCAACGGCCCTGGCGGCCGAACATGCGACGGCTGGGAATCTGCCGCGCGGTCGTGGCGGGCCGGATATCGGGGTGAAAGCGGTTTCCACCCGCATCCGCCCGGCGTTCCAGCCAGACCGTGATCGGCCACGCGGCGACGCAGATCAACGTCGCGCCTGTCAGCACGATCAGCAGCCAGGTCTGTGCCGGCGTGATGTAGTCCCAGTTGGTGGAAATCGCCGGCGCGAACAGCGAAGGCTCGGTGCGTCCGGTGGCCGGATCGGGCACCGGGCTGGCGGTGAACAGGATCAGCACCCTGGCGACGCCGGTGGCAACCAGGCCGCCGATCACCATCGAGCGCAAAATGGACGAAAGCCGCTTCTTCATGCGGATTGTCCTACACGGCCGGCGTTGCAAACGGGTTAAGTGTCAGTCGAGGCGGAAGCTGCCGGTGCCAGACTTCGTCAGGGCTTCAGTGGCTCGGACAGGAAGAAGGACGCTCCAGCCGAAACCAGCTGGAGCGTCCTTAGCCAACAGGCCGGCATTTTGTGCCGGACCTGATTACGTCTTCGGGGCGTCCTTCTTGACGGCCTTCTCGGCAGCCTTCTTGTGCTTCTTGACGGTCTTCTTGACGACCTTCTTCGGAGCAGCCTTGGCCGGAGCGGCAGTCGCCGGAGCTGTGGTCGTCGAAGCAGCCGGAGCAGCGGTCGTGGTGGCGGCGGCGTTGCCGAGAGCCGGCATCGCGAAAGCCAGAGCGAGGGCGAGACCGGTGGCGGAGAGGATGGACTTTTTCATGGCTTCGTTTCCTTTTTATGCGGGTCAAGTTTCTGAGTGTTACTGAACCGGGTCGTTCGGCGTCACTCCAAGCAGCTTCAAAGCATTGGCGAGCATCCGGATGCCCTGCGCCTGTTTCTTGGCGGCGCAGTACCGGTTGCCCTTTCTCTGAAGTGCCTTTGCCGCGGTGACCTGCGTTGCCGTGGCGTGGGTTTCGAGGGCTTCATCAAATTGGTGGCTGAGATTGGCGCACCGTTCGCTCCGGGTTGTGAGCGTCACCTTTGCGTCCGATTGTCCGACAGCGGCAGTGACCAGGCAGAAGCCCAGCAACGCACCCAACAAACTGATCGACAACCTTGGCATCGGTTTATCCGTAAACCCGGAGACTAGCGTCGCAGCCGATGACCTGACCGCCACGAGACCAGTTATGCCCTTGAAATTTTTCAGGAGTTTTTCTGAACTGTAGAATTTTGTTTCTGGATTGTGTCTGAGAAAGCCGGTGTGAGCCCATCATAGCCACTGGCCAACATATGGCCTGAATTCTATCGTGTGGGTTGTGACAGAAGGGCTTGGCAATCAAAGACAGAAGGGCTTGGCAACAATGACAGGGCTGCTGTGAAATCCGACGCACACATACTGATCGTCGACGACGACAAGGGTATCCGCGACCTGCTGCAGGAATTCTTCCAGAAGCGGGGCCTGCACACCTCGGTTGCCGCCGACGGCGTCGAGATGGGGACCATCCTGCGGCGCGTCCAGGTGGACCTCATCGTCCTTGACGTGATGCTGCCCGGCAAGAGCGGGCTGGAGCTGTGCCGCGACCTGCGGGCCCAGTATTCGACGCCGATCATCATGCTGACCGCCGTCACCGAGACGACCGACCGCGTCGTCGGCCTGGAAATGGGCGCCGACGACTATGTGCCCAAACCCTTCGACCCGCGCGAGCTTTTGGCGCGCATCCGCGCCGTGCTCAGGCGCAATGGCGCCGCCGAGCCCAAGCGCGCTTCTACCAAGCAGATCTACCGCTTCGCCGGCTGGACGATGGACTGTGCTCGGCGCCGGCTGATCGCACCCGACGATGTCAGGGTCGAACTGACCATGGCCGAATTCAACCTGCTGCAGACCTTCGTCAAGAGCGCGCAGCGCGTGCTGACCCGCGACCAGCTAATCGAACTGTCCGGCGGCGACAGCGACTATTCCTTCGACCGCAGCATCGACATCCTGGTCAGCCGGTTGCGACGCAAGATGGAGGACGACCCGAAGACGCCCAAGCTGATCCTGACCGTACGCAGCGGCGGCAACCAGTTCCTGCCCGAGACGACCTCCGAATGAGGCGTTTCCTGCCGCAGACCTTGCCTGTCTGGGTGCTGCTGATCGTCATCGCCGGCCTGCTGATCAGCCAGGTCGCGACCCTTTACATCGTATCGCGCGACCGCGCGGCCGCCAACGACGTCGTCGACCTCTACCGGCTCAACGACCGTGCCTTCTCGCTGGTGCAGCTCATGCATGACGCCAGTCCGGACGAGCGCAAGGCGACGGCGAGCGGCCTGTTCAATTCAACCTATGCGCTCACCATTTCGGACACACCGGCGGTCACTTCGTCGATCGCCGGTGACGACGAACTGGCCGAACTCGAAGACATCCTCGTCGGCAGGCTGTCGAAATTCGGCATCACCGATGCACGCGTACGCCGCGATCCGGCGACGCGCGAGGCCGATGACGCGGACGGCACGGCGCCGGGACCCGACATCGGCCAGGTCGAACGCGACCTTCTGGTATTGGCCGCCGACTTCGCCCAGAGCGACAAGCTGACGGCGTCGCTGCGCTTCGCCGACGGCCAATGGCTGAACTTCACCGAGCCGATCACGCCGGTCGGCCCGATCCTGAGCTTCGACAGCCTGCCGCTCTATTCGCTGATCGCAGGGCTGGTGGTGATCATGTCCATCTGGTCGCTGCACCGTCTGACGGCGCCCTACCGGATGATGGAAACCGCCGTGAACCGGATCGGCAAGGATCTGAAGAGCCCACCGATCGCTGAGAGCGGCAGCCGCGAAGTGCGAGCCGCCGCCAAGGCGATCAACGCCATGCAGGCAAGGTTGCGCGAATATGTCGAAGACCGCGAACATCTGGCGGCGGCACTGGCGCATGATCTGCGCACGCCGATGACCAGGATGCGCCTGCGCCTGGAGCTGTTGCGCAAATCGGCGGTCCGCGAGGCATTGGCGCACGACCTCGCCGATGTCGAGGGCATCGCCAGCTCGGTGATCGACTTCGCCACCTTCGAAGTGACCGAGGAAAAGAACGAACGCATCGATTTCTGGTCGCTCGTGGAATCGATCGCCGACGGCTATGACGACGTATCGTTCGACGACGAGACCCGTTCGCGCGGGCTGATCTGCATGGCGCGGCCGGTCGCGCTCAAGCGCTGTGTCACCAATCTGGTGCAGAACGCGGTCACCTACGGCAAGAAGGCGCATCTTACGCTGCGCCGGTCGGAAGGCATGATCCTGCTCACCATCCGCGATGAAGGGCCCGGGATACCGCAGGCACAGATCGACGCCGTGTTCGGCTCGTTCGTGCGCCTCGAACAATCGCGCAACCGCCAGACCGGCGGTCTGGGCCTCGGCCTGACCATCGCCCGCAACATCGCGCGCGCCGCCGGCGGCGAGATCAGCCTGTCCAACAACCCGGGCGGTGGCCTGCTAACGCAACTGCGCCTGCCGCTGGCGGCTTAAAAAAAGAGGTGCGATTGGTCGCCGCGCCTCGTCGCCGTTGGTTCCGAAGAACCTACCGCCGCAGCACCGCGCTCAGCACATCGCGGATACCGATGGCGCCGACGAAGCGCGACTGATCGTCGAACAGCGCCACGGGAGCGGTCTGCGAACGGTGCATGGCCAGCATCACGGTTTTCAGCGAGGTGCCCGGATTGGCCCAGAACACTTGCGCGGCTTCTTCGGATTGGCCTTCGACGTCGGCGCACGACACCCAGACCGCCGGCTTGCCATCGCGTTCGGCCGCCGCCACAAGCCCGTGATCATCGATCTTGAAGCGCGTTGTCTTGCGGCGGTCGAGCCACACCCAGCCGTCCTTGCCGTGCTCCAGATCGCGACGGTCGCGCATCACGTTCCAGGCGGTCAGCACCGACAGCGGGTTCACATTGGCGATGAAGTCGCGGACATAGTCGTTGGCGGGCCGCAGCACGATGTCCTCCGGCGCGCCGGTTTGCACGATGCGCCCACCCTCCATGATGGTGATGTGGGAACCGATCTTCAGCGCCTCCTCGAGGTCGTGGCTGACGAAGATGATGGTCTTCTTCAATTCGGCCTGCAGCTGCAACAATTCGTCCTGCAGCTTGGTGCGGATCAGCGGGTCGAGCGCCGAGAACGGCTCGTCCATCAGCAGGATCGGCGCCTCGGTGGCGAAGGCCCGCGCCAGGCCGACGCGCTGCTGCATGCCGCCCGACAGCTCATGCGCGTATTTCTTCGACCACTGGTCGAGATTGACCAGCTTGAGCTGGCGTTGCACGCGCTCCTTGCGCTCGGCTTCCGGTACGCCGGCGAGTTCGAGGCCGAGACCGACATTCTCCTCCACCGTGCGCCAGGGCAAAAGGCCGAACTGCTGGAACACCATCGCCACCTGTTTCTGGCGCAGGCGCCGCAGGGTCGCCTCGTCGCAGGTGACGACGTCGACGGTTTTGTCGCCATCCTTGACCAGCACCTGGCCGCGCGACACCACGTTGAGCCGGTTGACCGCCCGCAGCAATGTCGACTTGCCCGAACCGGAGAGACCCATCAGCACGGAGATTTCGCCCTCGTTCACGGTCAGGCTGGCGCCGGCGCAACCCAGTACATTGCCGGTCTTTTCGAGGATCTCGGCGCGGCTGGCTCCGGCGTCGATCATTTTCAGCGATCCGGCCTGGTCGGCGCCGAAGACGATATCGACGTTCCGGAAATCGACGGCGACGGTCATTTCTTGCCTCCAACGGCGATGCGGGTCATCCGGTCGAGCACGATGGCCAAAACGACGATGGCGAGGCCCGCCTCGAGCCCGAGGTCGATCTTGCGCGAACCCAGCGCCCGGTTGATTTCGGTGCCGAGGCCGCCGGCGCCGATCAGTGCGGCAAACACCACCATCGACAGCGACAGCATGATCGATTGCGTCAGACCGGCCATGATGGTGGGCAGCGCCGAGGGCAGCTCCACCTTCCACAGCAACTGGCTCTTAGTGGCGCCGAACGCCTCGCCGGCCTCGACGATCGACTTCGGCACCGAGACAACGCCGAGATGCGTCAGACGAACCGCGGTCGGGATGACGAAGATGATGGTGACGATGAGGCCGGGCGCATTGCCGAGGCCGAACAGCGTCAGCACCGGGATCAGGTAGACGAAGGTCGGCAGCGTCTGCATCAAATCGAGCACCGGCAGCATGACGCGATAGACCTTCGGCTTGTGCGCCGCCCAGATACCGAGTGGCACACCGATGGCCATCGAGGCGGCGGCGGCGGCAACCACCAGCACCAGCGTCTCTACCGTCTGCTTCCAGAGGTTCTGGTTGAGGATGAACAGCAACCCGAGAAAGACAGCCACGGCCAAGCCTCTCGATCGCTGCAGATAATAGGCAAGCAGTGCAATCAGCGCGATCAGAAGGACGGGCGGTACCAGCAGCAGCGAGTCGACCACTCCGTCGAGCAGGAAATTCAAACCGCCGGAGAGACCGCGGAAGAAGGTGTTGAAATTGTCGGTAAGGAAGGTGAAGAACGCTTTGCCCCATTCGCCTATGGGGATTTTATAACTGACAAAGAATTTTGAAATCGGATCCATCTTGCCCCTCTTTGGCAGTCGCCGTCCTTGCCGGACGGTCATCTTGTCACAGGATATGAAAAAGGGCAGCCCTTTCTACAGTGACTGCCCTTCTTGATCGGTCACGCCGAACGCAAGACCTGCTCAGCTTCCGAGCGCAGTCTTCACGGCTGCAGCGGCGTCGCCGCCATCGAACGTGGTCACGCCGGCAATCCACGGGGCAACCGCGTCCGGATGCTTCTTGAGCCAGTCGGTCGCAGCCGTATTGGCGTCAGCGCCCTTGAGGATCGCGTCCATTATCTCGCCTTCCATATCGAGATTGAACTTCAGGTTGGCGATGAACTTGCCGGCATTCGGGCACTCGGTGGTGTAACCCTTGCGCACATTGGTATGGACAGTGGCGGCGCCGAAGCCGCTGTCGCCCATGCCATCGAGATAGGTGATCTTCATGGCACCCATCACCGGATGCGGCGTCCAGCCGAGGAAGGCGATCCATTCATTGCTCTTCATCGACTGCTCGGCCTGCGTCAGCATCCCGGCCTCCGAGGATTCGACCAGCTCGAAGCCTTCGAGGTTGTCTTTCGGGTTCTTGATCATGTCGAGGATGATGCGATTGCCGTCATTGCCGGCCTCGATGCCATAGATCTTGCCGTTGAACTTGTCCTTGAACTTGCCGATATCGGTCAGCGATTTCACGCCGGCGTCAGCGACATAGGTCGGCACGACGATGCCGTAGCCGGCGCCGGTCAGGTTGGTGCTGATCGTCTCGACCGAGCCGTCGGCGGTATAGTCCTTGATGTCGTTGGTCATCGACGGCATCCAGTTGCCGAGGAACACGTCGAGATCCTTGTTCTTCAGCGACGCCATGGTCACCGGCACCGACAGCTGGATCGTCTGCGGCTCATAGCCGAGCGCGGTCAGCAGCACGGAGGCGATGCCGGTCGTCGCCTGGATGTCGGTCCAGCCGACATCGGAAAGGCGCACCGCCTTGCAGCTCGCCGGATCGCCGGCGTAGGCAGCGCTGGTGGACAAAAAAGCCGCCAGGCCGAGGCCGGCGACGAAAGAGTTCATACGCGACATAGACAGTCTCCCATTGTGATTCTTTGGCGAAGCGTAGCTACGGTTCTATGCCCGCCTTGTTTCGTCAGCCAAACACCATTTTGGTGTGGTTTCAAGCATTAAGACAATCGCGATCAACGGCGCGGGCTGGCCAATCAGCGACACATCAGGCGCTTTTGCCATGCCGGACGGTTTTTTCGAAGACGGGCCGGCTTTTTCAGGGGAATGCGGGCGACCGCCCCTCCCCGTATCAGGGCAAGTCGGCTTAAAAGAGCGGCATGGCCAAGCTTTACTTCCACTACGCGACTATGAACGCCGGCAAGACGACGATGCTCTTGCAGGCCTCTTACAATTATCGCGAGCGCGGCATGGGCACGATGCTGTTCGTCGCCGGCCACTACCGCAACGGCGACACCGGCCTGATCTCGTCGCGCATCGGCCTGGAGACGGAAGCCGAGATGTTCCGCGATGGTGACGATCTGTTCGCCCGCGTCGCCGATCATCACGCGCATACGTCAGTGCATTGCGTCTTCGTCGACGAGGCGCAGTTCCTCGAGGAGGAGCAGGTCTGGCAGCTCGCCCGCATCGCCGATCGGTTGAACATCCCGGTCATGTGCTACGGCCTGCGCACCGATTTCCAGGGCAAGCTGTTTTCCGGCTCGCGCGCGCTGCTGGCCATCGCCGACGATTTGCGCGAAGTGCGCACCATCTGCCGATGCGGCCGCAAGGCGACGATGGTCGTGCGCCTCGGCCCCGATGGCAAGGTGGCGCGCCAGGGCGAGCAGGTGGCAATCGGCAAGGATGTCTATGTCTCGCTCTGCCGCCGCCACTGGGAGGAAGAGATGGGCCGCGCCACGCCAGACGATTTCATCGGCTTTATCAAAGGCTGACTCTGTCTCTTGGTTAGGAGCAATTCCAGGGGAAGCGCTATGTGCTTTCCCGGGAATTGCTCGGGCTCACACGGTCGAGACACGCCGTCTTGGAAACCGCCAGCCAAGCCGCACACCAAGCGTTGCCAGCGCAATCAGTGCCATGCCGGCCGCCTGCGCCGGTCCGAGGGGATGCCCATAGATCGCCCAGTCGACGATGATGGCGACGACCGGATAGATGAAGGTGATGACGCCGATCATCGGTGTCGTCAGGCGTGGGAAGGCCGAATTCATCAACACATAGGCGATGCCAGTGTGCAGCACGCCGATGCCGAGCAGCCAGCCCCATGATGCAGGCGCAATATGTTGGCCGATGCCGGCGAACGGGGCGAGCATGACGACCCCCGCCAGTGTTTGGCAGAGTACCGTGATTTCGGCGCGCTGCTGGCCCAGGCCTTTGGCTAGGATCGTTGTAACGGCATAGAGCAGTGCGCCGCCCAGCGTCAGCGCAATGCCCGGCACCCAGTTGGCATCGGCATGACCGTGCGCGAAAACGAGGCCGCTGGCCAGCACGACGCCGAGAAACGCACCGAGCATCCACAGCAGTTGGTCGGGCGAGATGCGTTCCCTTAGGAAAACCACGCCGATCAGGACCACGAAGAACGGCTGGATATGGTAGATAATCGTCGTCGTGGCGATCGACGTCATGGCGAAGCCTGCGAAGAAGGCCGTCCAGCTCAGCACCATGCACACGCCGGCAAGTGCTGCAAGGGCAAGCCGGGACGGCAACAGCGTCCGATCCGGCAGGTAGCCGCGCAACAGGCACCACACAAGAAGGAAGATCGCGCCGAACACGCATCGCCAGAAGACGACGGCAACGGGATGCAGCCCCGATTCCGTGGCGAAGGCGCCGACCGTGCCGGCAATCACCATTGCCAGAGCGAGGCTGGCGGCCGGAAAGCGGGCTGTCGATGCGTCTGCCATGGGTGTTTCGTCCAGCCGGTACTCCCAACCATCTGGTCACCGGCACGGCCTTCAAACAAGCGAATAGATTTGGAATGATCTATTCGATATGCTGATAGCACCATGGCCACGCCACTCGATCTCAACCTGCTGAAAACCTTCGTCGCCGTCGTCGAGAGCGGCAGCCTTTCCAATGCAGCACCTCGGGTCGGCCGCAGCCAGTCGGCGGTCAGCATGCAGATGCAGCGGCTGGAGGAGATGGTCGGCAACCAGCTTCTGGTGCGTGGTCCCAGAACCGTCACTCCCAATGCGATCGGCGAGGATTTCCTGATCTATGCGCGCCGGTTGCTGAAACTGTCGGATGAAGCCTGGGCAAGCGTCACCCGGCCCAAGGAGACAGGCAGCGTCCGCTTGGGGGTGCCCGACGATTATGCCGCCTTCCTCCTGCCGCCCGTGCTCTCACGCTTCGCGGCGGAGCATCCCCTGGTGACGGTGGAGTTGATCTGCGAACAGTCGACCGCGCTGGTGAAGACGCTGGCGGAGGGGCGGCTGGATCTGGCGATCATCACCCGCTTGCCGGAGCAGCCGCTTGAGGTGATCCGGCTGGAACGCTTCGTCTGGGTCGCCTCGCCCAACCATGTCGCCTGGGAGGCCGACCCGCTTCCGGTCGCCTTGTTCGAACCGGGCTGCGCCGCCAGGATGAATGTCCTGCAGGCGCTTGGCGATGCCGACCGCTCCTATCGCTGTACCTATTCAAGCGCCTCTCTGCTTGGCCTGATCGCCGTCGTCCAGGCCGGGCTCGCGGTGGCTGGCCTTGCGATGCGCAGCGTACCGCCATCGCTGCGCATCGTCGGCGGCAATGAAGGGCTGCCGGTGCTGCCGGACCTCGAAATCGGCATCCTGCGCAACCCGCTGTCGACGACCCAGGCGGTCGAGCGGCTGAATGATTTCCTGCGCCGCGATCTGGCACAACAGGCCTGACTCGCGGGCCTGTCTTCCGCAATCCCGCCGCGATGCAGCGTTTGTTAAAGGCTCGGTACTATAAGGCCGCCAGCCAGAACTCTCCGGGGGCAGCATGTTAAGAGCCGCTTCGTCCGCCAGCATCCTTCTCCTCGCCAGCTCGCTTGTGGCCCATGCCGGCGGCGACCCGACCCTGGGCAAGAAGGCCTTCAACCGGTGCATGGCCTGCCATGAAGCAGCCACCGACCGCGACAAGGTCGGTCCGCATCTGTTGGGCGTCGTTGGCCGCACCGCCGGTAGCGCCGAGAGTTATCTTGGCCGCTATTCCGAGGCGATGAAGAGTGCCGGCGCCGCCGGCCTGGTCTGGGATGAAGCCAATATCGCCGAGTATCTCAGGGCACCCAAGCTGAAAGTGCCCGGCAACAAGATGGCGTTTGCCGGCCTGACCAAGGACGACGACATCGCCAATGTCATCGCCTATCTGAAGGCCGATCCCAAGCCCTGATCCGCTGTTCGCCAGCTCTGTAAAACCGGCTTTCTCGTCGCATATCGCGGCCGCGATTGCTTCGGTGGTTTGCCCAATACAAAGGCATCCGTGCGCCTTCGCCTTGCCGCATGAAAGTTCAATGACAGCTGAACTATGGCTGGTCGGCAAGCTAATCACGCTAAGCCCAAGCCTTCACTGGCTTTCAAGACCCTGGCGAATTTTTTTGTTTTCACGCCGCCCTTGTCTTCACGTCTTTCAATCCCCTGATGCTCCACATATATTCGCCGCTGTTCGCGACCAGCGACGTCATGCCGAAGCGGGAGGCCCCAATGGCGACATTGCAGAATTTCGACGCCGAAATTGCCAAGACCAAGCAGGTCGTGCAGGACATGCGCTCCAAGATCGAGCAATCCGGCACCATGCTTGATACGCTTGCCACATCAGACAAGAAGATCGGCGACGCCAATTTCGACCTCGAGAACGCCCGCATCGAGGATGTGCTGAAGCAGCAGAAGGTGATGGAAGGCAACATTGCCGACCTGATCATCGGGCTGGAGGACGCCACCAACGTCTTCGGCGCCGAGTTCGAGAGCATGAAGAACTACACCGGCTGGGAAAAATTCATTGGCATCTTCTCCAGCCAGAGCAAGCAGCGCATGCGCACCGACCGCGTTCGCAACATGTCGCTGGCCGGCAATCTGCAGGAACTGCTGGTCAAATCCGACACCATCGTCGGCATATTGAAGGCGCAGAAAGAGGTTCTCGACCAACGCTACAAGACCTCGGAAACCAGCCTGTCGCAGGTGATCGAGCGCCGCAAGACCACCATGACCAACCTCGAAGCCGTGCAGAAGCGCATCGAGGAGCTCAACCCGATGCTGCTCGACATCGAAAACAAGATCGCCGCTTCGACCAGCCAGAAGGACCGCACGCAGCTCGAAGGCGAACGCTCCAAGCTGGCGACGGAATACAACGAAAAGCAGGCCAAGGAGCAGGAACTGCTGGCCGAGAGCCAGACGCTCGAGCGTTACACCTCGATGTTCCAGACCTTCGTCGATTCGCTCAACAACCAGATCGCCGCGCAATCGACGCTGATCAACAAGCTGACCATCGATACCGAGCAGCGCATCGTGCTCTACAAGGCGCTGGAAGATTCGCTGAAGACCGCCGCCCAGCAGGACGTCGCCCACAAGATCAACACGCTGGGCAGCCAGGTCGACAACACCGCCGAGGAAACCATGGCCGGTATCGGTGCTGCTTCGCAAAAGCACATCGGTGACCTGCTTGAGATGCACGAGAAGAACATGGTCGCCACCGCCGATATCCAGCGCCGCAAGAAGCTGGCCGACGATGCCTTCGCCCGCCGCTTCGACGAGGTGCTGAAGAAGCACAATTCGGCTAACTACGTGCAGTCTTAAGGGTGACAGCACTGCCCGCGAGCGACCAGGCATGACCCCCGAAAACGAAGCGGCGGCACGGTATTTTTCCGCCATCACGGCCGCGCTCAGCGGCCTTGAAGTGTTCATGCGCGACGATCGCTCGCCGCTCTACCGGCACGGCATCGTCGCCAAGATCGTCGCCGAACACATCGCCAGGCTCGACAAGTCGTTTTCCTGCTGGCGCAACCGGCTCGGCTTCATGGACACATTCCGCATTTCGCGCGCCGAAAGCGGATTTCCGGTGTTCCAGAACCTGCTCGAACTGGAAAACGACCGACGCCAGGCCGACGCGCGGCTTGCCAACATTCCGCTCGCCGGCGAGTTGCGCGAGGAAATGGCCGACTTCATCCTGCGCCACAAGGAATTCCCCGCGGCGCTGCAGAAGTCGATAGCCGAGCGGCTTTATCTCGAGGACGTGAAAAACGAGAACACGTTCGGCCCGTTCACCCTGGCGCAAACGGCCAAGGTCTCGGTCAATCCGAAGACGGGGCGGCCCTATTATCTCGTCCACTGGGCGACGTTCGACGGCAGCGCCAACCTGCCTCTCGTCTACATGGTGACGGTGGAGGATTCGTCCGAAACGATGATCCGCCAGCTCGTCGACAGAAACGGCAAGCTGAACGAGACAATCGACATTCCTCTGCCGGTCGATGGCCTGCTCAATCCCGAGCTTGCCCACCGTTTCGACGATTTCACCGAGAAGAACTCCGCCTACACGCTGTCGCCGGCGACCATCGCGGTCAATCTCGACAAGGATTTCGAGCCGCTGCACCCCAAGCAGCTGCGCCGCGTCGTGCTCGGCCCGTTCTATTCGGCTGGCATCACCGACAACAATTCGACGGTGACCGAAGTCCTGGCCAAGGTGCGCAAGCCCGAAAATGCCTGGCTGCTGACCTGGACCATCCAGGAGGTCTATTCCAAGGCCGAGAAACCCGGCCGCAAGGGGCTGTTTTCCAGCGAGAAGACGACGCAGGAATTCTTCATCAACACCGACGATCTGGAAGCCGCGCGCCAGGGCGTGTCGAGCTACGAAAACCATGCGCTGATCCCGCACGAGGCCTATCAGGCGCTCTACGCCGCCGGCGAGGCGCAGAAGATCTTTGCCGGCTACAAGGTTCACATTCTGTCGAACGGACAGGTCATCTCAGACGTCTGACCGTCACACCACGGAGCACCCTTCATGGATACCGGCCTGACTACCATCCCGGAAGCCGCCATCGAGAAGCACCGCGCCACCGCGCAGAGCTTCATCACCCGCGTCGTCGTGCTGGAGGACCCGTCTAGCTCCTCCGGCACCGCGCTTGCCGGCACCAACCGCCGCTTCGTTTCGACCGTCTCGGCCGGTTCGGTGCGCCGCACGCGCGAGGTCGAGCTGGCCAAGACCGTCGGCGCCGTTCATCCCGACGACCAGCTGCTGACCATCCCGCAGCACACCCTCCTGTTTCGCGCCCGGCGCGGCACGGCGATCGCGCTGGCAATATCGGACGTCTTTGCCGAGGGCTCGGACCTTGAAAGTCTGCAGGCCAAGAACACCCGCGCGCCGCTCGAGGGCGACGAGGCGTCCACCTTCAAGAAGCTTCTGTCGGCCTCGGCTTACATTTCGGCCTTCAGCCTCGCCTCCTACCTGTTCCAGCTGATCGACAGTGACGGCGAGGCGCCCAACGACAGTCCCGAACCGGACTTCCTGTTCGATACGCCGCAGGATGCGGTGAAGTCGATCCTGGCAGGCCTCGACAAGGCGATCTCGGGATCGTCCGACGACGCCGACCTGATGACAAGGGCGCGCGCCTTCGCCCGCGTCGCCATCGACGGGCTTCTGGCCCGCAAGGGCCGCTTCGACGGCATCGGCCCGTTCGAGAACGCGCATATCCGTATCGATGCCGACGATTTCACCCTCGATGGTTTCGACGTCGCGCCGGGCAAGCGTTCAAAACCGCTGGTGATGACATTCAAGAAGCCGGAAGAGGTCGTCGGCAACCACATCGCCAAATACCAGTCGGTCAAGCTCGCCAAGATGCTGATGGCCTACGACTTCGAGCGCGAACTCAATCCGTTCGTCGAACTCGGCGGCTTCCTGTTCACCTTCATTGGCGACGGCGCCCCCGGCACCGGCAAGACGACGCTGATCCAGATGATCGCCGGCCTCGTCAACGGCTATTGCCAGGTCGCCGGCTATCCCTTTGCCTACGAGAATTTCGGCGTCGACCAGATCTCGTCCTATCAGGGCAAATCAGGCCAGAACTGCCGCCAGTTCATCAACAATGTGCTGAACCCGCGCGTCATCGGATTCGGCACCATCGACGACATCGACCAGGTGGCGGCGCGCCGCTCAGACGACCGCGCCTCGGCCGGCCAGCAGGAAATCACCGGCGTCTTGATGGATGCCTTCGCCGGTGCCGCGACCGTGGTGCGCGGCAACTGCTCGTTCGGCATGTTCTCCAACTATCCCGAAAATGTCGACGACGCGCTGCGCCAGCGCGCCGGCGCCCGCTGGCTGGTCGACGGGCCGCAGAGCCGCAACGACTACATCGACATTTTTGTCCTGCTGGCGGGAAAAAACCACAAGATCCCGCTCGGCGACCACGATCTCTACGCCGCACAGGAAATCCAGCGCGCCGTGACCGAAGCCTATGAGGAGCACGAGAAGCCGCAAGAAGACGGGCTGGTGAAGGTGTACGAACGCTACATGAAGGAGAACGGCGCACCGAAATCGATGGCCGACATCGGCACCTATCTGCACCTGATCAAGGATGCCGAGCCCCGCTTCACCGGCCGCGCCATCAAGAACGTCACCGACGCTATCAAGATGCGCGCCATGGACATCGAGCTTCCCGACGACTGGTTCGAGAAGCCGGAGGTCTTCATGCACAAGGGCTACGACGAGAAGAAAGCGATGATCGAGGAACTGCGCGGGCCGTTCTCGATGGACATGGTCATGCAGGAGATCAACCGCTATGCCGACTCGGAGTTCCGCTATTCCGACAAGTCCGACGACTCCGCCGTGCAAAAGCTGCTGCGCGACGCCCGCCTGCGCGAGCGAGCCGCGCGCGAGATGGAGGAGATGAAGAAGAAGGGGCTATGGAATGCCTAGAGGTAGGCAATGACCCCCGCCAAGAAACCCGATCTCCTGCGCGACAACGAGCTGATCTATGGCCGGCTGCTGACGGTCGACGAGCCGCACCTCATCCAGCGCTACAACAAGGCGCTGGCCGCGTTCGGCTTGAAGCCGACGAAACTGAAGAGCTTCCAGATCGACCGCACCGGCTTCTCGCCCGAAGTGGCCGAGGAATGCGATGATTATGACTATCTCGATCCCAATGAGGTCAACCGCCGTTTCATCATCCTGACGCCGTCGCAGATCGACCTGCCGGTGGTGCACACCGCCTTCTCCAACACCTCGCAACTGATGTTCGAGTTCATGTCCAGGAACCGGCGCGCCATCGATGCGCTGACGATCAAAGACGTCATCTACGGCGAGATCGAGGATTCCATTCCCAAGGTCAACGACATCGAGGACTTGCTGTCGATCAGCCAGGTCGAATTCAAGGTGCTGTCGGCTGAGGATGTGCTGGGCAAGGCAGCCGAACTCGGCAAGCTCGTCGACCGGCTGAAGCAGGAGCCAGATGCCTGGCGCGACAACGCCATGCTGACCCGCATGGTCGAGCTCGCCAAGATCTGCGGCGACATCCGCGAGAACGCGCTGGTACCCGACCAGGTGATCTTCCGACACAACGCCTACTGGACCAGCCATTTCGGCGGGCTCTACGTGTTCGTCGATCCGGATGTGACGACGGTGATCAGCGATCCGGCCGCCCCCGGTTTTCGCCGCTCGCGGCCGTGGCAGGTCAGCTATCTCTCGATCAACGACGCCGACAAGGTGTTCAAGTTCCTCGCCACCACCGGCCGCATCGAGCTGCCGCGTGCCTCCTGGGTCGAGACCTCGGGCTATCTCGAGCACCGGGCCGAGATGGTGGTGCGCGCGCTGATCCGCGACGCCGAGCCGAACCGCAACTTGACCAATGTCGACAAGGTCTGGCTGCAGACCTGGATCCAGAGCCATGCCGACCTGATCACCAGGGACGGCAATTTCCCTTTCCTCAACGCCGCCAAGCGCGAGATCGCCCAGCTCGGCCACCTGAAGATCGAGGATGTCTTCCCGCAGCAGCGTTTCCTGGTGATCCGCGCCAAGCCAGACCACCCCGACGCCTGGCTGACCAACCGGCTGATCTCGGATTTCGTACCGTCGGACTTCGTCTCGCGCTACATCTTCAACAAGGACGGCTTCTACAAGGACTATGACGGCTTCAGCGACGCCTGGCGATCGCATGTTGTGGACGTTCTCAAAACCACATATTTGAAGGACAAGGTGGCGTTTCGCACACGCCTCTACGGCCTGACTGACTAGAACGAAATGAGCCGTTATATCGTTCTAACTTCTTGTTTTGGCGCATGATGTTATCCAAAAAGTCTGCAACTTTTTTGGCATCATGCTTTGAGGGGGTGACACAGCCATGCTCGATCCGATCGTGAATTTCTTCACCCGCATTTTCCAGTGGATTGGCCGCGGTATCGGCCTCGTCATCGGCGTGATCCTGTGGCCGTTCCTGTGGGCCGGGCGCTGGTACACGCAGCGCGGCTGGATCCTCAAGGCGGCGGTCGGCCTCGCCCTGCTGGTGCTGATCGGCCTCTACGCCAATTTCTTCTACGCCACCCAATGGTGGAACAATTTCAACCCGAACTATCCCGACACCTACACGTTCGAGAAGCGCAATGTCTCCGCCGGCGAACAGGTCGCCGCCGGCGCTGGCACCGACACCGCCAAGACCTGCGGCAACTCCGGTATAGCCCAGATCGCCGCTGACCTGACCGACTTCAACGTCAACCAGAATGCCTGGATCTCGTCGATGATCCTCTACAAGCTGGGCCTGTTCGGCATCGACTGGGACCACACGCCGTGGATGGACAACAAGGCCTCCTTCCAGCGCGGCATCAACCAGGCGGTGCGGCGCACCGCGACCGAACTCGCCGACAATCTCGGCCGCGTCCGCACCACCTCGCAGATCGACAGCGATCTGCAGAATGCCCGCGGCAATCTTCAGTTCGACGAGGAGACCTGGTATTTCGGCCTGAACCCGTTCGGCCCCAAGACGCCGACGCCAAGCTACTATCGCGACGCCGTGCGCATGCTGCGTTCCTTCAACGCTCGCCTTGCCACCTGCCAGGCGACATTCGACGCCCGCGCCGACAATCTGAAACAGTATATCGACCGCATCTCGTCCGACATCGGCTCGACATCGGCGATCCTCAAGGAACGCGCCGAGAACCACAACAATGGCTGGTTCGACTTCCGCGCGGACGACCGCTACTGGTTCGCCTATGGCCAGCTCTACGGCTATTACGGCCTGATGAAGGGAGCCCAGGCCGACTTCGAGGACGTTATCAAGGAAAAGCATCTGCAGAACCTGTGGGACACGATGGACTCGCAGTTCGTTTCGGCGCTGCGCATCCAGCCCTTCATCATCGCCAATGGCCGCGAGGATGGCTGGCTGTTGCCGACGCATCTGACGACGATGGGCTTCTATGTGCTCAGGGTGCGCTCCAACATGGTCGAAATCAGTAACGTTCTGACGCAGTAGCGCTGTTCCATCAGGGACCAGGCGATGGCGAATTTGCGCCGTCGCCTCTGTCGCATTCCGTGCATTGTGCGGCTGTTTTGAGACGGCGGAACGGCGCGTCCTCTGGCTTCTATACGGCGCGGCAACGGAGCCGGGAAGAACCGACGACAGGTCGGCCGGTCCGCAGAGGAACTTTCTCCAGAGGAAACATAGTTGCATACAAGTTGACGCCGCGGCTGCGACAGGGTTAGAACATGCCCGCGCCCGGTTCCAACCTGCTTGCCAGTAAGATCAAACCCGTCCCCTCCACCGTCCAATCCAGAGGAAAGCCGTCATGGCCGAAGTGAAGTCCGACATCGAGATCGCGCGCGGCGCCAGGAAAAAGCAGATCCAGGAGATCGGCCAGAAGATCGGCATCCCGACCGAACATCTGCTGCCCTATGGCCACGACAAGGCCAAAATATCTGCTGAATTCATCAAATCGGTGAAGGGCAACAAGGACGGCAAGCTGATCCTCGTCACCGCCATCAACCCGACTCCGGCCGGCGAAGGCAAGACCACGACCACGGTCGGTCTCGGCGACGGCCTGAACCGCATCGGCAAGAAGGCGATCGTCTGCATCCGCGAGGCCTCGCTCGGCCCGAATTTCGGCGTCAAGGGCGGCGCCGCCGGCGGCGGCTATGCGCAGGTCGTGCCAATGGAGGACATGAACCTTCACTTCACCGGCGACTTCCATGCCATCACCACGGCGCACAATCTGCTTTCCGCACTGATCGACAACCACATCTACTGGGGCAATGAGCTCGGCATCGACACCCGCCGCGTCGTCTGGCGCCGCGTCATGGACATGAACGACCGGGCGCTGCGCGAGATCATCTGCTCGCTCGGCGGGGTCGCGAACGGTTTCCCGCGCGAGGGCGGCTTCGACATCACCGTCGCCTCGGAAGTGATGGCCATCCTGTGCCTGTCGACCGATCTGAAGGACCTGGAAAAGCGCCTCGGCGACATCATCGTCGCCTATCGCCGCGACAAGTCGGCCGTCTATGCCCGCGACCTCAAGGCCGACGGCGCCATGGCCGTGTTGCTCAAGGACGCCATGCAGCCGAACCTGGTGCAGACGCTGGAGAACAACCCGGCCTTCGTGCATGGCGGCCCGTTCGCCAACATCGCGCATGGCTGCAACTCGGTCGTCGCCACCACGACGGCGCTCAAGCTCGCCGACTACGTCGTCACCGAAGCCGGCTTCGGCGCCGACCTGGGTGCTGAAAAGTTCTTCGACATCAAGTGCCGCAAGGCAGGCCTCAAGCCGGCGGCGGCCGTCATTGTCGCCACCGTGCGCGCCATGAAGATGAATGGCGGCGTCAAGAAGGAAGACCTCGGCAAGGAGAACGTCGAGGCGGTGAAGAAGGGCTGCGCCAACCTCGGCCGCCACATCGAGAATATCCGCCAGTTCGGCGTGCCGGCGGTGGTTGCGATCAACCACTTCTACTCCGACACCGACGCCGAAATCCAGGCGATGAAGGACTATGTCGCCTCGATGGGCGAAGAGGCGATCCTGTGCAAGCACTGGGCGCACGGCTCGGCCGGCATCGAGGATCTCGCCAACAAGGTGGTGGCACTGGCCGAATCCGGCGCTTCGCAGTTCGCGCCGCTCTATCCCGATGCGATGCCGCTGTTCGAGAAGATCAACACCATCGTCCAGCGCATCTATCGCGGCTCGGAAGCGATCGCCGACAAGTCGGTGCGCGACCAGCTCAAGGCCTGGGAAGACGCCGGCTACGGCCACCTGCCGGTGTGCATGGCCAAGACGCAGTACTCGTTCTCGACCGACCCGAACCTGCGCGGCGCGCCGACCGGCCACACGGTGCCGGTGCGCGAGGTCAGGCTTTCGGCAGGTGCGGGCTTCGTCGTCATCATCTGCGGCGAGGTCATGACCATGCCCGGCCTACCGAGGGCGCCGTCCTCGGAAAAGATCTTCCTCAACGAGATGGGCCAGATCGAAGGCCTGTTCTAGAATCTTTCTATTCGAACAGAAAGGGCGCCGCAGCGATGCGGCGCCCTTTCTGTTTTCAGATAGTCCCTACGCGGCGCTGCGTGACAGCGCCCGCTGGTTGGAGCCGAAGATGGTGTCGCGTTCCGGCAGCGCGCCGGTCTTCAGGCACTCGACCCATTCGGCGGTCTTGAGCACGGCGGCAAAGCGCGACTGCAGGATGATCGTGACCACGCGGTGGATCTCCTCGGCCGAGGCGTAGCCGGCGCTGTTGGCGTAAGGCACCGATCCGGTCGCATCCGACAGGAACTCGACGGCAAAGCCCATATGCACGGCGTGGATGATGGTCGACAGGTCGCAATTGTGCGTCATGTAGCCCACCACCGTGATCGTATCTATGGCGTTGGCGCGCAGCCAGTCCTCGAGGTCGGTGCCGGTGAAGGCGGAAGGCAGGTTCTTTTCGACATAATGGTCGCGCTCACGCCTGGCGATTTCGGGATGCAGTTCGCCGCCATGGCTGCCCCTGGCGAAGATCGGCGATGTCTCGGGCGCCATCTGCTTGACGACCACCACCTTGATGCCGGCAGCAGTCGCTGCATCCATCGCCCGCGCCACATGGACGACGCTGTCGCGGAACGGCGGATGCTGGATGGCAAGACTGCCGCCATCATAGTCGTTCTGCACATCGACGACGATCAGCGCCCGGCGTGGCGTGGCGTGGGCTGGGTCAGACATGGTGTTTTCCTTTCCGGCTTGAATGCGATGGACCGAAAATAGGCGGACTCCCCGGCAGCCGAAAGTGGCCCGATTGACATCATTCGAAAGAATTAGGACAATCCGCATTCAACTGCCGGAAGCACCCATGACCGACCCGATCATTGCCGTACTCGCCTTCGACGGCATCAGCCCGTTCCACCTTTCCGTACCGTGCCTGGTCTTCGCAGAGGACAGGACGGCGCTTGGCCTGCCGCGCTTCGACTTCCGCATCTGCGCGGTCAAGCCCGGCCGGATCCACACCGAGGCCGGACTGACAATTGCCGCGCCGCATGGACTCGAAGGGCTCGACGGCGCCGATATCGTCATCATTCCAAGCTGGCATCATCTCGGCGAGCCGGCATCGCCGCCGCTGATGGAGGCGTTGCGCCGGGCGCACCAACGCGGCGCCTTGATCGTCGGCCTGTGCCTCGGAACCTTCGCCATTGCCGCGGCCGGGCTGCTTTCGGGCCGTCGTGCCGCGACGCACTGGGCCTATTCCGAACAGTTGCAGAAAATCCATCCCGACGTCGCCGTCGACGCTTCGGTGCTCTATGTCGACAATGGCGACATCGTGACTTCGGCCGGCGTCGCCGCCGGTCTGGACTGCTGTCTCCACATCGTGCGCGCCCGCTATGGCGCGGAAGCGGCACTCCGGCTCGCCCGCCAGATCGTGCTGTCTCCGCATCGGCAGGGCGGCCAGGCGCAATTCATCGAGCATCCGGTGGCAAGAAGCGCCGATGCTGACCGCTTCACCCAGGCCCTCGACTTGGTTCGCGCTACGCTTGGCGAGACGCATAGCCTCGACAGCGTCGCCGAGGCCGCCGGCCTGACCCGGCGCACCTTTACCCGCCGCTTCCAAAAATCGATCGGCACCAGTTTCGGCGATTGGCTGACCAGCCAACGGATAGAACTGGCTCAACGGCTGCTGGAGGCAACGGAGAAATCGATGGACATGGTGGCATTCGAAGCCGGCTTCGGCAGCGCCACCTCGCTGCGCCAGCATTTCGCCGCAAGGCTGAGGACATCGCCGGCGCAATATCGGCGCGAATTCTCCAGGCGGGCCGGTCAGGACGAGCGAATGGCGCTGTCGCACTGATCCATTCAATCCCGCTTGACCTGATGTGCCGGATTGCCGACCACCGTGGTGTTCGCAGCCACGTCGCGTGTCACCACCGCGCCGGCGCCGACGATGGCACCTTCACCGATGCTGACGCCGCCAAGGATGACGGCTGAGCCGCCGATCCACGCATTGGCCCCGATCTCGACCGGCCTGGCGATCTCCAGTCCCGCTTGCCGCCCAGCGGCCTCCCTGTGGTGCTCGGCGCAGTAGATCTGCACATTCGGGCCGAGCAGCGTTGCCTTGCCGATGCGCACGCTCGCCGTGTCGAGGATGGTGCAGCCGGTATTGAGAAAGACGCCGTCGCCGAGAAAGATGTTGAAGCCATAGGCGCAGTGAAACGGCGCCTCGATGCGGGCGCCCTCGCCGGCGTTGCCGAGCAAAGCTTTCAAGCCCGACCCGAGATTGCCGAGCTGCCGCGGCGGCAGGCAATTGTGCTCGAACACCACGTCACGCGCTACCACGCGCAAGGACTCCAGCTCGTTATCGAGGCAGGTGTACCATTCGCCGGCCGCCATCTTCACGCGCTCGCTTTCGGCCATGACGCTGTCTCCAGTTCACGTCCTTCAAAAGCACAAGTGCGGCCAACAGAAAAGCGCCGATGCAAGTACTGGTCAAATATTGGACCTATGGTAGCCTGCGTCTCAAGGCCGTCCTGGCCCGATGATCGAGGGGGATCGACCATGCTCTACATTCTCGCACTTCTGATCGGCGTCATTGCCGGTCTTCGCGCCATGACGGCGCCGGCTGCCGTTGCCTGGGGCGCTTATCTCGGCTGGCTGCCGGTTGCCGGCACCTGGGCGAGCTTCATGAGCCACTGGGCGGCTGTCGGCATCTTCACCATCCTGGCCATCGTCGAACTGGTCACCGACCAGTTGCCGTCGACGCCGAGCCGTAAAGTGCCGCAGCAATTCGGCGCCCGCATCGTCATGGGCGCCTTCACCGGCGCGGTGATCGGCGCCACAGGCGGCGCCACCATCGGCGGCTTGATTGCCGGCGCCATCGGCGCTGTCATCGGCACGCTGGGCGGCGCTGAAGCTCGCGGCCGCCTCGCAGCCGCCTTCGGCAAGGATCCGCCCGCCGCCTTCATCGAGGACGCGGTGGCGATCATCGGCGGCCTGCTGATCGTAGCGGCGGTGGCATGACGACGAAAACCTTCGACGCCATCATCATCGGTGCCGGACAGGCTGGCCCTCCGCTGGCCGGCCGGCTGGCGGCCGCCGGCATGAGCGTGGCGCTGATCGAGCGCAAGTTGGTCGGCGGCACTTGCGTCAACACCGGCTGCATGCCGACCAAGACCATGGTCGCCAGCGCCTACGCCGCGCATCTTGCGCGCCGCGCCGCCGACTATGGCGTGACGCTCAGTGGCACCGTCGGCGTCGACTATGCCAGGATCAAGGCGCGCAAGGACAAGGTGACGATCGACTCCCGCACCAATCTCGAGACCTGGATTGCCGGCATGGACAAATGCACCCTCTATCGCGGCCATGCGCGTTTCGAATCTGCCAACACTGTGCGCGTCGGCGATGACCTTCTGACCGCCGAAAAGATCTTCCTCAATACCGGCGGCCGAGCCTCGGTCCCAGACCTGCCCGGCATCCACGACATCGACTATCTGACCAATTCCTCGATGATGGATCTCGACGTGCTGCCCCGCCATCTCATCGTCGTCGGCGGCAGCTACATCTCGCTCGAATTCGCACAGATGTTCCGCCGCTTCGGTAGCGAAGTCACCGTCATCGAGAAGAGCCCACGCTTGACCGGCCGCGAGGACGAGGATGTCTCCGCCGCCATCCTGTCGATCCTCGAAAACGAGGGCATCACGGTCCATGTCGGCGCCGACGACATCGCTTTCGCCAGACAGGGCCAGGACATTGCCGTGACCTTCTCCGCCGGCAAACCGCCGGCGGTCGGCTCGCACGTGCTGCTGGCTCTGGGGCGGACGCCCAACACCGATGACCTCGGCCTGGAGAGGGCTGGCGTGGAGGTCGACAAGCGCGGCTTCGTCTCTGTAGACGACCAGTTGCGCAGCAGCGTGCCCGGCATCTGGGCGATGGGCGACTGCAACGGCAGGGGAGCCTTCACCCACACCTCCTACAACGACTACGAGATCGTCGCCGCCAACCTGCTGGACAACGATCCGCGCAAGGTCAGTGATCGCATCGAAGCCTATGCGCTCTACATCGACCCACCGCTCGGCCGCTGCGGCATGACCGAGGCCGCGGTGAAGAAATCCGGCCGTCGCGCGCTGGTCGGCCAGCGGCCGATGACCCGCGTCGGCCGCGCTATCGAAAAGGGCGAGACGCAGGGCTTCATGAAGATCCTGGTCGACGCAGACACGAGGGAGATCCTCGGCTGCTCGGTACTCGGACCCGGCGGCGACGAGGCTATCCATTGCGTGCTCGACCTGATGTACGCCAAGGCGCCCGTCGACACGCTGGCGCGTGCCGTCCACATCCATCCGAATGTCTCGGAACTGCTGCCAACCATTGCCCAGGAATTGAAGCCGCTGGTTTGACAGCCTGTTGGCGACCCCATTTCAAGCTCTTCCTTTTCTGCATCGCTGCAATGCAGCAATGCAGCTTGCGCACGGTGGCGTCCTTCGCGCAGTCTCAATTTGAACCGATTCAGTCTGGACGCCCCATGCCCTTGCCGATCCTTGCGCTTGCCATTGCGTCCTTCTGCATCGGCACCACCGAATTCGTCATCATGGGCCTGCTGCCCGAGGTCGCAGCCGACCTCGGCGTGTCGATCCCTTCTGCCGGCCTGCTGGTTGCCGGATATGCGCTGGGTGTCGTCTTCGGCGCCCCGATCGTCGCGATGGCCACCGCGCATTTGCCGCGTAAGCCTGTGCTGGTCGGGCTGGCCGTCCTGTTCGTCATCGGCAATCTGTTTTGCGCCATCTCGCCCAACTACTGGACGCTGATGGCCGCGCGCGTTTTCACCGCTTTCGGCCATGGCGCCTTCTTCGGCATCGGCTCGGTCGTTGCCGCCAGCCTGGTGCCGCGCAACAAACGCGCCAGCGCCATCGCGCTGATGTTCGCCGGGCTGACGCTGTCCAACATCCTGGGTGTTCCCGCCGGAACCGCACTTGGCGAAGCGTTCGGCTGGCGCTCCACCTTCGTTGCCGTGGTCGGTATCGGCCTGATCTCGGTGGCAGCGATCGCCTGGCTGGTGCCGTCCGATGTCGCCCAGCCAAGCGGTGGCGGCCTGCGCGGCGAGCTGCGCGTGCTGGGCAAGCTGCAGGTCTGGCTGGCCATGCTGATCGCGGCGCTGACCTCCGCAAGCCTGTTCACCGTCTTCACCTACATCAAACCCTACCTCACCGAGGTATCGGGCTTGTCGACCTCGGCAGTCACGTGGGTTCTGCTGCTGTTCGGCGCGGGCATGACCATCGGCAACATTATCGGCGGCAGACTGGCCGACTGGAAACTGATGCCGACAGTGATCGGCACGCTGCTGCTGATGGCCCTGCTTTTCGTTGGCTTCAGGCAGTTCGGCGCAATCGCAAGCGTTGCCGTCGGCATCGTCTTCCTGTGGGGTCTGCTGATCTTCGTCGTTGTCCCGCCGCTGCAGATCCGGGTCGTCGAGGCGGCCTCCGAGGGACCGAACCTCGCCGCCACGCTGAACCAGGGCGCCTTCAATGTCGGCAATGCCAGCGGCGCCTGGATCGGCGGCGTGGCCCTTTCCGCCGATGTTTCCTATGCCAATCTGCCGCTGGTCGGCGCAGCACTCGCCCTTTTGGCGGTCACCGTCGCTGTGCTGTCGCAGGCGCTGGACCGGCGCGCGCCGGTCATCCCGCTTCCGGCTGAATAGCCTCTTGCGCCCATAGCGCGGCGGGCTGGACCAATCGACATCGGTGCTTTCAAATCGCATGTCTTCTGGTCCTTGATGGAGGAAGTCATGCAGAAATCGATCGAGCGCATTGCCGGCGAAAGCGAAGGGGTTTCCTACGAATTCCCGCTGTTCCGCTTCACTGGTTCCGACAAGGCTGCTCCTTCGGCATACCTACAGGCGGCACTCCATGCCGGCGAGTTGCCGGGCGTCGTCGCCATCGACGCGCTGATGCCGATGCTTGCCAAAGCGGAGGCCGAAGGCCGCATCAAGGGCAACCTCACCATCGTGCCCTGGGCCAACCCTGTCGGCCGGGCGCAATATCATTTCGGCGAGCATCAGGGCCGCTTCAATCTCGGCACGCGCACCAATTTCAACCGCGGCTTTCCACTGCTCGCCGCGCCCGACACAGCGCTCTTGCCCGACACCACCCTTGGCAGCGTCGACCAGCGGCTGAAGACGCGGCTGGTGCAGCTGTCGCTCGGCCATGATATCGTGCTCGACCTGCACTGCGATGACGAGGGCCTAGCCTATCTCTACGTCCACACCAGCCTGTGGCCTGCCATGGCCGATTGCGCCGCGGCCATGGGCGTCGACGCGGTCGTGCTGTGGAGCGAGGACACCGACGGCACCTTCGAGGGCGCCTCGATCATGCCCTACCAGAATGTCCCAGCTGATGTAGCCAAGCTCGACCGCCGCGTCGCCACCACCGTCGAATATCGCGGCATCCTCGATGTCGACGGTGCCCTGGCCGCCGCCGACGCCGACGGCCTCTACCGGCTGTTGGTGGCGCGCGGCGTGATCGCCGATAGCACCCTGCCCGCGCCGGGTCCCTTCGCCGGCGTCGTAGCCCCATTGGAAAACATCGACATGATGCCGGCGCCACGGGCAGGTGCCGTGCTCTACGACGTGAAGCCGGGCGACCGTGTTGCCAAGGGAGCGCGCCTCGCCACCATCATCCATGCGCCGGGTGAAGCCGACGGCCGCACCGAAGTGTTCGCGCCGCAGGACGGCATCATCCTGACCCGCCGCTCGCGCCGCATCATCCGCGCCGGCGAGGATCTTCTGAAACTGGTCGGCGAGAGGAAGAGCGCCGACGCGAGGTCGGGAACGTTGGAGGACTAACTCCAGCTATCCGGAAATCGCCTGCCGCGCCTTCGCCTCCAGCCATTCCGCCATCTGCCGGTAAGGCACCGGGCCGTGGCTGATGCGGCCGACACCCAGTTCCGCCAGCCGCTGGCGCGCCGGTACGTGCGCCAGCGCAATGATGTTGACCGGCAACGCAATTGCCTTGCAGAGCGTCTCGATCAGGCCCTCATCGCCAAGACCCGGCGCAAAAAAGCCATGCGCGCCGGCTTTTTCGAAGGCCTGTGCGCGCTCGATGGCCTGGTCGAGCAGAACGTCGTCATGCGCATCCGGTTTCGCCTTGAGGAAGATGTCGGTTCGAGCGTTGATGAACGCCGGTATGCCGGAAGCCTTGACGGCCGCCGCCGCGGCTTCGATGCGCTTTGCCTGGACAGAAATGTCATGCAGGCCGCTGCCACCGACAATCTGGTCTTCGAAATTGAAGCCAATGGCGCCGGCCCGCAGCGCCAACGTCACCGTGCGAGCCACAATCTCCGGATCGACGCCGTAGCCGCCCTCGAGGTCGATGGTCACCGGCAGGTCGACGGCAGTGACGATGCGCTTGATGTTGTCGAGCGCCAGCTCCAGCGGGATTTTCTCGCCATCGGCATAGCCGAACGCGGCAGCCACCGGCCAGCTTCCGGTGGCGATCGCCTTGGCGCCCGCTTTCTCGACGATCTTGGCCGAACCCGGATCCCAGACGTTGTAGAGAACGATCGGGTTTCCCTTGACGTGGAGGGAATGGAACGTCCGCGCACGCTCGATCTGCTCGGTCATGGTGTTTTCCCGTCTCCTGCTGCGGAACAGTCTAAGCGGCACTGTCCGCCCTGGCGATGTGCCATGAGACGCTGAAGCGGCGGCCACCGGACAGGCTTTTCAAATCAGTTGCGCATCCGGTTTTTCGCGGCTATGGATTTTCGCCATGAACATGCGTTCGATCAAGACCATTTGGTGGTGGGCCTGCTGACAGCGGCCTGTTCGAACACGTGCGCGTGAAAAGAGAGGGTGGCCGCAACGGAAAGTCCGGGCGGCCATTTGTTTTTTCCAAGCCATTCCCGGGTCCGTTGCCCAAGAAGCTGATGGAGACGGCAATGACGATGAAGGTTCTGGAAAACGGCGCGGAAAGTTTCGTGACCGCGGGTGGCATAACCATCACGCGCGCGCGCCACGATCGGCCCTATGCAGGTGCGATTGACGCCTATGTCGATGGCCTGAATTCGCGCCGCGGTGCGGTATTTTCCTCAAATTATGAATATCCCGGCCGCTACACGCGCTGGGACACCGCCATCATCGATCCGCCGCTGGTCGTCTCGGCGCGCGGCCGCGCCATGCGCATCGAAGCGCTGAACGGCCGTGGCGAGGTGTTGTTGCCGGTCATCGGCAAGGCACTCGCCAGCCAGGCGCATGTCACCATCGCCG
>NZ_RZTB01000130.1:0-14442 GCF_003997735.1 Mesorhizobium sp. M7A.F.Ca.MR.148.00.0.0
GTAGAAGCCATGCAAGACGCCTCATTTGAGGTCACCTGTCGTATCTAGCTGCTTGCCGGACCACTATGTGAAGCGAGCGCTATTGGCTGCCTCTGCGATGCGGGAATTGGCAGCGGACGTCTCACGATCAAACAGGCATCTGCTTGTAGAATTCTTTTAATCGTGAAGCGGCGCGAGTGCGCTATCCGTTGAGGTGAGCAAGGCCGGCGCCCTGGGTGAGCGCTGGTGTCGGGTGGTGGAAAGTACAGGGGGAGCTGTGTGGCCCCCTCTTTCTCGGCCTCGACGGTGTGCGAAGGAGCCTGTGCGGCGAACGGGCCGACGCCCCAGGCTCAGAACCTGGGCGAACCTAACTCCCGCCAAAGGACAGCCCAGAGCTGGATACACGAAAGAGATACTGAACCCGCGAATCAGATTCTGATCAATCGTCGTGTCTGAGCTCCGCTCGGCTCTTACGGAGATAATCGCGCGGCCCGGCAACGGCCGCGCGTGCCGCGGGCGTGAGCTTTGCGCTTCGTCAGAAGTGCCTCGAGCGTGACGACGATAATTGACCAGCCATATGGAACGCATTCGCCCAGTTATCCAAAGCGTGGATACCTTTCATCTAAACAAAGGATTTTACCGTTTTTGCTGCAGGTCCCATAGAGGCGCTTCAAGTTGGAAAGATAGGTAGTTCCCATGGTTGCGTTGGATCCGAGGAGCATCATCTGGTGTGCGGGGCGCACAAAGTCAGTCGCATCTGCATTACGGCTTGGTCTTTCGGCGGTCTCCACAAGTTACGCCCCGTTGGTGCGATGCCAATTATTTAACCAATGCTTGGACATTTATCTCAACCAGACAGCTCCAAGGTGAGGTCTTCCATGCGCCCGAATGTCGATTGGAAGTTGTGCTGGGAAAATGAGCTGCAACTGGCCGACCATGTCGAACTCTCCGACTTTTTTCGAAAGACCTATGGACGGACTGGCGCCTTCAACGCGGAGCCATTCGAAGGCGGCCGCAGTTGGGCCGGCGCGAGGCCGGAATTCCGCGCAATCGGCTACGACGCGCATGGGGTAGCGGCTCACATCGGCATGCTGCGGCGCTTCATCAAAGTTGGCGAGGTCGACTTGATCGTCGCTGAATTGGGCCTGTACGCGGTTCGTCCGGATCTTGAAGGGCTCGGAATCGGTTTTTCGATGCGCGTGGCGTACCCAGTGCTCCATCAGTTGGGTGTTCCATTCGCTTTCGGCACGGTTCGGCACGCGCTGCGAAACCATGTCGAAAGATTCTGCAGAGCCGGCCTCGCGAACATTGTGTCGGGCGTTCGCGTACGATCGACCCGTCCAGATGTGCATCCCGACCTGCCGCCCACGCGCCTGGAAGACGTACTCGTGTTGGTTTCGCCGATCGGACGCTCGATGGACGAGTGGCCGTCCGGTACCCTGATCGACCGGAACGGTCCGGAACTATGAAGCCTCTGGACTACATATGCGAAGGGCAGAGTGACAATGCCGATCGCATTGCAGAGCGCAGCGTCTATCTGACGTTTGACGACGGTCCCAATTCATTTTTCACACCGCAGATACTCAATGTGCTGGCGCAACATCAGGTGACGGCGACCTTCTTCGTTGTTGGGGCCTACGCGGCCGACGAGCCGGAACTCGTTCGCCGAATTATTACAGACGGCCACGGTATAGCCAACCACACGATGACTCATCCGGACCTGGCCAAATGCGGGTCCGTCGAAGTCGACTGCCAGATAGTTGAGGCAAACAGAGTCATAGGGATGGCTTGCCCGCAGGCCATGGTTCGGTACTTTCGTGCACCGTATGGCATCTGGACCGAAGAAGTAATCGCTGCATCAGCGGGTGCGGCATTGGCGCCCGTCCATTGGTCCATTGATCCACGCGACTGGTCTCGCCCCGGCGTTGACGCCATCGTCGACAGAGTGCTCGCCGATATCCGGCCGGGCGCAATCGTGCTGTTGCACGACGGGTGCGCTCCCGACGAATTGCAACCAGGCAATCAAGCCAGTCTGCGCGACCAGACGGTGACAGCGTTGTCACGCCTAATTCCAGAATTGCACGGCCGCGGATTTGTAATCCGATCACTTCCTCAACACCCCTGAACAAACAGAGATCCTATGGACCTTCTCACCACAGCCAGTACTGTTGCCGTTTCGTCTTATGCGGTGCTCTCGACTGTTTACAGAGGCATGCAAGCGGTCTACTCCCAACCGGAAAATGTTACGCCGCCGTCGGAAAGCTTGTTCGGATCCGACCGTTGGCCGAGCGTGGATGTCATTATCCCCTGCTACAATGAGGACCCGCGCACACTCGCGGCGTGTTTAGCTTCCATTGCAAATCAAGATTACGCCGGAACATTTCAGGTCTATCTGGTTGACGACGGTTCTGGAAATCGTAATGCCGTCATCCCGGTACATCACGCCTACGAGGGCGACCCGAGATTCAATTTCATTCTGCTCCGCGAGAATGTTGGCAAACGCAAGGCGCAGATCGCCGCCATCCGCCGCTCATCTGGAGATTTCGTGCTCAGCGTCGACTCTGACACGACACTTGCGTCCGACGTCATCACAAAGCTTGCAGTAAAAATGCGGGATTCCATGGTCGGAGCGGCCATGGGCCAGCTGACGGCATACAACCGCAGCGACACTTGGTTGACCCGATTGATCGATATGGAATACTGGCTGGCTTGCAATGAGGAGCGCGCGGCGCAAGGTCGCTTTGGTGCGGTCATGTGCTGCTGCGGCCCATGTGCAATGTACCGCCGGTCTTGTCTCCTTTCTCTGCTGGATCAATACGAGACGCAGCTGTTCAGGGGGAAACCAAGCGACTTCGGTGAAGACCGTCATCTTACGATCCTCATGCTGAAAGCAGGCTTTCGAACCGAGTACGTTCCAGGTGCCGTCGCGGCGACAGTCGTTCCGGACAAGATGGGACCTTATTTGCGCCAACAACTCCGCTGGGCACGAAGCACCTTCCGGGACACGATGCTTGCGCGAGGTCTACTGCGTGGCCTGGATCGCTATCTAACTTTGGATGTGATGGGAGAGAATCTCGGCCCATTGTTGCTCGGCATCGCGGTAGTAACGGCGCTCGGTGAGCTACTATTTTCACATACAGTAAATTGGTGGACGGTGCTGGCTATTGTCACGATGACCATAATCAGATCTACGGTGTTATCTTTCCGCACTCGGCAGCTTCGATTCATCGGCTATTCAATGCACGCGTTAATCAGGATATTCCTGTTGATCCCCTTGAAGGCTTACGCCCTGTGTACATTGAGCAATAGCGATTGGCTGTCGCGTAAAAGTGTTCCCCTGCCCAACAGGAGCACAAAGGAAATCACAAGCGCGATGCCGCTTGCCGGAGCAAATGCTGCGGGCAATTCTGGAATTGCGGAGTCACTTCATACTGCAGATCTTTCGCTCACAGCTGGTGAAGTCTGACGGCCTTGCAGCGCCGAGTGACCGAGTAAGTTGTGTCAGTCGACACGGGGTGAAGCTTGTCGAGTTACCTATGGTCAGAACGGGAACTATCTGGAAGCGACACGTGGCATCTTGACGTTATTCTTTGGCGGAAGCGATACACGCGTCGCTCCGGCCGCGACTTTCCAAAGGTGCCATCTCAAGGCGGTGGCCTGCTCTGAACCAGAATTCGCAAGTAAGCTGCCGGTGGCCAATCGGACTCATTCCGCTTGAGATAGACGCATGTCCAATGTAGCAATCGACCTTACCGGCGTAACCAAATTATTCGGAAACAAGCTCGTTGTGGACGGGCTGTCCTTCACCGTTGCATCGGGAGAGTGCTTCGGTCTGCTGGGGCCGAACGGCGCAGGCAAGAGCACGATTGCGCGTATGCTCCTCGGTATGACCCGGCCTGACGCGGGTGATATAACAGTCCTCGGTCTACCAGTGCCGGCACGCAGCCGCTTGGCCCGCAAGGGCATAGGCGTGGTCCCGCAGTTCGACAATCTCGACCTGGAATTTACGGTACGCGAGAACCTGTTGGTGTTCGGGCGCTACTTCGGCATGAGTACAAGAGAGATCAACGCCGTCATCCCACGGCTCCTCGAGTTCGCTCGCCTTGAGAGCAAGGCGGATTCACGTGTCGGCCTGCTATCCGGCGGGATGAAGCGGCGCCTGACGCTGGCACGTGCTCTGATCAACGACCCCCAGTTGCTTGTGATGGATGAGCCCACGACCGGCCTCGACCCGCATGCCCGCCATCTGATCTGGGAGCGACTTCGTTTCCTGCTGGCGAGCGGAAAAACGATCATTTTGACCACCCATTTCATGGAAGAGGCTGAGCGGCTTTGTGATCGGCTGTGTGTTCTCGAGCGGGGACGCAAGATCGCCGAGGGCAGTCCTCATGCGCTGATCGACGAGTACATTGGGTGCAACGTGATCGAGATCTTCGGCGGCAATCCACAGGAGCTGATTTCGCTGATCAGACCGTACGTTCAGCGTGTCGAGGTAAGCGGCGAGACGCTCTTTTGCTATGCGCCTGAGCCGGAGGATGTGCGCATCCAGCTTCGCGGTCGAGCGGGTCTGCGTATTCTAGAGCGTCCACCCAGTCTGGAGGACGTTTTCTTGAGGTTAACCGGACGTGAGATGGAGAAGTGAGCAATGGGTGAACGTTTTGCGGCCGCTCTACCCGCCAACGCCTGGAACTGGATCGCGGTGTGGCGCCGCAATCATCTGGCATGGAAGAAGGTGGCATTTGCTTCAATGCTCGGCACCCTTGCTGATCCGATGATTTACCTTTTCGGGCTCGGCACTGGCCTTGGACTGTTGGTAGGCCGCATCGAAGGTGCATCCTACATCGCCTTTCTGGCAGCCGGCATGGTTGCGACGAGCGCGATGACAGCATCAACCTTCGAAACAATTTACGCGGTTTTCGGTCGAATGCGCGATCAGGGCACTTGGGAAGCAATCCTGCACACACAACTTACCCTCGGCGACATCGTTCTCGGTGAATTGACCTGGGCAGCCACAAAGGCCTTTCTGGCCGGTACGACAATTGCGATTGTTGCCGCCGCGCTAGGTTATGCCGCGTGGACGTCGGTTCTCTACGTGCTGCCGGTCATCGCTCTCACCGGGTTCGCCTTTGCGAGCCTGGCCATGCTCGTCATCGCGCTCGCGCCCAGTTATCACTATTTTATTTTCTATCAGACGCTTGTCATCACACCCATGCTGTTCCTTTCGGGCGCGGTTTTTCCAGTCGGCCAATTGCCAGGAGTGTTTCAGCAGATTGCGGCCTTCTCGCCGCTGGCGAATTCTATCGATCTAATCCGTCCGGTGATGCTCGGCCGCCTGGGCGACAATGTAGGGCTGCATATAGGCGCACTTTGCATGTTCGCTGTATTGCCTTTTTTTCTGTCGGCTGGACTGTTTCATCGACGACTAATGCGTTGACGCTTACCTACGCCCATCAACGAGAAGGAGGTCCGCAATGCCGGATTGCAAACTGCCCCCAGCGGCCCGGAGGCATGCGTGTGCCAGGAATCGCGAGTGGTACAACAACGCCGAAGCCGGGCGCCACCCAGCCGCTGCAGGCACGCGCCCATCTTCGCGACCACACCTCGGAGTACAGGCTGGGTGGTGAGGCGCGCGGACCCACCCGGAGCGTTCAAGCGATAGCAGCCAAGCTTCTTGTGCGCGTCCCCAGACCGTCGCGGCCATTATTTAGTTGGATACACATGCAATGACCCACAACGAAGCAACTCCTGAGCCTTTTGTGATCCTTGCTATGCCAAGGACCGGAACACACTATTTAGAAGAATTGCTAAACGAGCATCCGACCGTTCTGAGTAACGGTGAGTTGCTAAACGAATATGATCCCAATTGGCCCAGCACGGATCGCCTGCTAGGCACGGATCGCGAGCTTCTTGAGCTTGCCTATGTGCGCTGCCCTATGCGCGACTACAAGAATGTGACGCATCTTGGATGCAAGATCAATGAACCTCAGTTTCGCGAGCGTCCAGCATTCTTTGCGGAATTAGCTCGTTGGCCAGCACTCAAGGTCATCCTTGTTGTTCGCCGAAACGTATTGGAATCGCTCCGATCCTTTGTGCAGGCCAGGGAAAGCGGTCACTGGCTGAAGTTCAGCTCGGACAACGATACCGCTCGGCCACCGAGCGTCAGGTTGTCAATCGCCGACTGTGAGGCTTATTTCAAAGCCGCCGACGATTTTCACGCTCGCGTTATGGACTCCTTCACGTCGACCAACCTGCTTGTAATGGAATACGAGAGCCTACTTCACGAACCTGCCCAATGCCTGGGAGCGGTTTGGGATTTCCTGGGCGTTCCAGCGCTTGAGCCATCAGATAACGCCATCTTGCAGCGCCAGGAAACGCGACCGCTTGATCAAACGGTGGAGAACTTTGACGAGTTGCGGATTCACTTCGCACGCGGACCTTATTCAAGATTTTTTGACCTCGGAGATTCAATGCGCTCCTACGCTTAATCGCTTGTACCGCGTGCTCTGATGGGCGTGTAGGATATCCTGCAGTTTGCGCGCATTCCGTTCCAAAACTGACAAACCAAAGTCACCAAGGCAACCGGCAGTCGATCTGCGGCGAACATCAAAGGGCACGGGCGCAAGGCGACCTGGTCAATTCCCTCTCTGACGAAGCACTTCCTCAGACGCGATCTTTGGCGAGCCTTGAGTGCAAATTCCGGCAAGGTGGAGGGTTCCAGTGCGCAACTGCACCAATCTCGCTGGACGGGACAGGCGTCCAGTTGGCACGGCGCTTGCTCCGAGATGACAGCAGCGCTCGACCGGAGCGCAGCATGGGAGAAGGAGGAGCCCCCACCCCGATCCGGTCAGGGAGAGAGAAACGATGTTGGTTCCAAGAGTCCCCCGCGCGATCGCAGCGCCCCGCAAGCGCCATTTTGCCCGGACCTACGTGCAGGTACTTGCCGCCATGGTCCTTGGAGCCGCAATTGGCTACCTCTATCCGGAAACCGGCCAAAGCCTGAAGCCGCTCGGCGATGCCTTCATCAAAGTCATCAAGATGATTATCGCACCTGTCATCTTCCTGACAATTGCGACCGGCATTGCCGGCATGAGCGATCTGCAGAAGGTCGGCCGAGTTGCCGCCAAGGCGATGGTTTATTTCCTTACCTTCTCGACGCTTGCACTCGTTGTCGGGCTGATTGTCGCGAATATCGTTCAGCCTGGCGCCGGCCTCAACATCGATCCGGCCTCGCTCGATGTCGAAGCCGTTAAGGGCTATGTGGCCACGGCTCACGAGCAGTCCGTGACCAGCTTCCTGATGAACATCATCCCGTCAACGATTGCCAGTGCCTTCGCGGAAGGCGACATCCTGCAAGTCTTGTTCTTCTCGGTCTTGTTCGGCATTGCTCTGGCGATGACCGGAGAGACGAGCAGGCCGGTCGTTACCTTTCTCCAGGCGCTCACCGCCCCCATTTTTAAGCTCGTCGGCATTCTGATGAAGGCTGCACCCATCGGCGCCTTCGGCGCTATGGCCTTTACGATCGGCAAATACGGAATCGGTTCGGTGGCCAACCTCGCGATACTGGTCGCGACGTTCTATCTGACCGCCTTCCTCTTCGTGTTCGGGGTTCTCGGCGTGGTCTGCCGCTGCAACGGCTTCTCGATCTTTTCTCTTGTCCGCTACATCAAGGACGAGCTGCTGCTTGTCCTGGCAACGTCCTCCTCGGAGGCCGCGCTGCCCTCGCTCATGGAGAAGATGGAGAAGGCCGGCGCCGCGCGTTCGGTCGTAAGTCTCGTCATCCCTACTGGATACTCATTCAATCTGGACGGCACCAATATCTACATGACGATCGCCGCCCTCTTCATCGCGCAGGCGACGAACACAGATTTGTCAATTGCCGATCAGATCCTCCTGCTGCTAATTGCGATGCTTTCCTCGAAGGGTGCGGCAGGCGTCACCGGCGCCGGCTTCATCACATTGGCCGCTACTCTGTCTGTCGTGCCGAGTGTTCCCGTTGCCGGAATGGCTCTAATTCTTGGCGTGGACCGCTTCATGTCGGAATGCCGCGCGCTGACGAATTTAGTCGGTAATGCGGTGGCATCGCTCGTTGTCGCTCGCTGGGAAGGCGAATTGGACCAGTCCCGGATGGAAGCCGCTTTCCGCGGTTAGGGTTACATCAAACGGGCTCCCCGCAAGCAAGCAATAGCGCGACGTGTAAGTCACGGCCTTCACAGCAGTCGAATTGCCGGCCTCCAAAGAGCGCTGGAAATAGTGTACTAACGCGGAGAGTAATACAACACCATGAAGCCCCTAAGCAAACGAACGGTTCACGGAAACTCATCTGGGTCCGCATGGAGCGCTGTTCGTCGAATGCGTTATCAACCGTGGGGTGTGGTAACTATTTCAGCTTGCCGCCCCAAGCCGTCGCGGGATCGCACCGGATGACGGAGGACCGGCCGATCAGAATCGCTAGGGGAAAGCGCGTCACAATTGCCGATCTCGCCCGCGAAGCCGGAGTCAGCGTAGCAACAGTCGATCGGGTTCTGAACGTCCGCCTTCCGGTGCGAGAGGAGACCGCCCAGCGGGTCCATGCGGCCGCGCACGCGATCGGCTATCATGCTGCCGGTCTCATCAAACAGCGCTTGCAGCAGCACCTGCCGCACTACAAGCTGGGCTTCATCTTGAGAAAACCTGCCCACGATTTTTACCAAGATTTCGCTCGCAATATTGAAGAGTCGGTCAGTATGGCTAAATCCTTCCACGGCCTTCCGATCATCGAGTTCGCGCAGTCACATTTGCCGCGTGACCTGCTCCCGCTTCTTAAGGACCTTGGAAGCCGCTGCCAGGCGATCGCCATGGTGGCGGCCGATCACCCGAAAATCACAGCATCAGTCGAGGAGCTCAAGGCGAAAGGTATCCCGGTATTTTCGCTGTTATCCGACTTCGCCGATGGCGTGCGCGAGGGCTACATCGGCCTCAACAACAGCAAGGTCGGACGGACTGCCGCTTGGGTGTTTTCCAAGGCCGCAAAACGGCCCGGCAAGGTGGCGGTGTTTGTCGGAAGCCATCGCTTCCAGGCGCATGCGACGCGGGAAACGGCCTTTCGTGCCTATTTTCGTGAGAACGCGCCCAAATTCGAGGTGCTTGATCCGCTCGTGAACCTTGATGAACGGCAGCTCACTTACGAAAAATTGCTGGATCTTATGCAGCGGGAACCAGAGCTCGTCGGCTTCTATATGGCCGGCGGGGGGATAGAGGGAGCAATTTCCGCGCTCCGAGAAGAGGGGAGCGGTCAGGATCTCGTCGCGATCGTGAGTGAAATGACGCCGCAGTCACGTGGGGCGCTGGCGGATGACATCTTGACGATGGCGGTCGGCACGCCAATGCGCCGACTTTGCCAGGAGCTGATAATGGCAATGGAGCGGGCCATCAAAGCCGGCGTCGCGGAGAGCCCGGGGCAGACATTTCTGCCGTTCGACATTTATCTTCCGGAAAATATTTGACCTTGATGGATTTCTATCATGAGCGCCCATTTTCCTTTCATCGATGAAAGGAAAGCTCGATTGACTCGGCCGTCTCTGTCCGATCTGTGAACCGGCGTGGTTCCGTCTTGAAAGAAGCCGGATGCCGAAATGGCAGCCGCGCTTCATGGAAGGAAAGTCAAGCAATGCGCCAGGTATCGCCCCGCTTTGCACTCAATCACATGGCGGCGCCCCGCCTTGACGTCAGTGCGCTTTTCGCGCTTGCCCGTGACCAAGGCCTGACCGACGTCCAGATCCGTTACCCTCATTTCAGCAATCCTGTCGCACGCGGCATTCCGGCTGCGGACGTTCGGTTGGCCGCTACCGAAGCGGGCGTCACGATCATCTCTGTCAACGCCTTGCAGCGGTTCAACGACTGGACTCCAACGCGTCAGGCCGAGGCAAGCAACCTCGCCGATTATGCGACGGCGTGCGGGGCGGAGACGCTCGTGTTGGTGCCGGCCAACCGCAGCTCGTGGCCCACCAATAGCGAGCGCCAGGACAATCTTCGTTTCGCTCTAAACGAGATCAAGCCAATCCTCCAGTCGCGGGGTCTGATCGGTCTCATCGAGCCGCTGGGTTTCCGAACCTGCTCGCTTCGATCAAAGAAGGAAGCGGCCGAGGCCGTTGCCGCGGTTGATGGCCAGTCCGTCTTTCGCCTCGTGCACGACACGTTCCACCACACCCTGGCCGGGGAGACATGCCTGTTCTGCGAGCTTACCGGCCTGGTGCACATTTCAAGCGTAAACGACCCGACCTTCTGGATTTACCCCGATCGCTTTCTTGCAGGTTCCGACAATGGCAGCCAGATTCAGGCGCTGCTGGATGGCGGCTACGCGGGACCTTTCTCGTTCGAGCTGGTCGAGGAAGTCCATTCTCTGGACGATCTCGCAGGCGCACTTGCCGCCAGCATCGACTTTATCCGGCGAGGGCTATTGTCGTCAAAGTAGATGGTGACAGGAGTAGTGACTATAGGTGCGCCTGAATTTTCCGTGGGTTCACAGCGGGGCAGCCATCCGAGATGCCTCCTGTATCATTATCTCCCGCATCCAGATGCTTGCCGGATCGCTATTGTGGAGGGCCGGCCATTGGAGGGTCTCGGTGAATGTGGGAAATGGCAGCGGAAGTTCGATAACCCGCAGGGGGAACGTTTTTTCGAAATGCCTGACCAGCCGTAAGGGCATGGTCGCTATACGAGCTGTGCCGGACACCATAGGTGGAATCATGCTGAAGCCCTGCACGGCGACCTCGACACGTCTCTTAAGGCCATGCTCAAGCAAAAACCATTCCTCGATAGACGGCTTCATCGTACGCCCGAACCTGACCGCGACGTGCCTCATCGACATGTATCTCTCGAATGTAAGCTGCTGTGGCAGCTGCTTGTTTGTGGGACAGCCTACGCACACGAGCTTCTCGTCAAACAGCGCAACGCTTGAATGCACACTCGACGTGAACATATCCGGTAGAATTAGAAAATCGACGTCACCGCGCCGGAGAAGCTCATCGGGGCTATCGTCGACAGGCAGCAGTTCGAAGCTGACGGCGGGGGCTTCCCGTGAAATACGCTCCACAAGCTTTTCGAAAAACACGAGCGTGACGAAATCGGAAAGAATGATCCTGAAGAGGCGATCGGCTCGAGCTGGGTCAAACGGATCCGAAGAAATAATCGAGCACTGGATGTGCTGGAGAGCGTCGCGAACTGCGGGGGCAAATGCTGCCGCACGCGGGGTTAGAAATCGTTCGCGACCTCTTATCGTAAACAGTTCATCGCGGAAATAATCGCGCAGTCGGGCGACGGCCGCACTCATGGCGGGCTGACTCAGGTTGATCCTGCGTGCCGCCGCCGAGAGATTACGCTCCGTCAGGAGTGCGTCGAGCACAACGAGGAGATTTAGATCAAGTCCTTTGAAACGCATATCATCAGCCATCCATGGGATGGATGCCTTTAACCGAAACAAACGACTTTAACAATTTAGCATTCTTGCAATCTTTTGTCGCAAAAAGTTTATGATGGATGACGTTAAGGTCCGACATATGAGCCGCGTGATCTGCCGAAGCGAGCAATCGTTCGTACTGTGCAGGTCAGAGATTGGCAGTTTGAAACGCCGGGCCGATGGCGCCGGGCTATCAACCAGCGTCTTCGGCGGCCCCGACCTAGCTAGGCGTGGAACCTAATAGGGTGCACCTTTCCAGTCCGAGGCGACTGATGGGCGGTTTGATCCTAAGCTGCCGTGAGGCCTGTGCCAATTGCATCGGCGAGCCAATGCAGCAGTCCGGCAGCGTTTTTGAGAGCTGTTGTAGGCTCGGCCTAAGCCCATTGGCGCAAGCCCATCTGGACGAAGCGCTTGGCCTTGCCGCTATCCGGTATGTGATCTGTGGTGCCTTCTCGTCCTGCTGTTCTTGTTTTGGAACGCCCTTATGGTGAGCCCATCCGGGACGTGGGGCACCGGGAGCACAAAGGTGCAGGCAGGCCGTCAATAGACCGTGGGCTGAGAGCCCGAGCTCGTTACATGGCCGCCCCTCGCGACTTTCCCGGATGCGCTGCGAGCGCGGATCAGTAGATGTCGTGTTGCCCGCCAGCTCCCGTCTTTGACCGAGCCAAGAAAGGAGGAACGGGCATGCTTATCATCGGACTGGATATTCACCGCGCCTTCGCCGAAGCAGTGGCATGGCCGCGTCGACATGCGGCGCGATCTTGTCGCCGAACGATGTCGGGGTGATCGAGGGCACCCGGCAACGCGACGTCCGCTGCAGCTGTGGTTGCGCCGCATGTGAAGAAGGTGGGGATCGCCAAGCCGAAACAGGTGTTTATCGTTGCCTATGCCAAGATCAAAAGGACGATCGACGCCGACGTTCTTGCGCAGCTCTATGCCAGCGGCTTCTTGCCAGAAGTCTGGATTGCGGACGAGCCGACGCAGGCTCTGCGTCGACAGGTGACACGGCGCAATCAGATTGTCCGACAGAGATCTCGATTGAAGAGCGTCATCCAGTCGATCCTTCATAGCCACCTGATCCGTCCTGCCCGCATGCTGACCTGTGCGGCGCCAAGGGTCGGACCTGGTTAATCGAGCAGGTCGTACCGCAGGACGAGCGCCTCGCGATCGATGGGCATCTGCGCGAGTTCGACCGATTGGGCGAAGACCTCCAGGTCATCGAACGCGATCTTGTCCGCTCGGCTCTCGAGGATGAAGGCGTGAAGCGGCTGATGACCATTCCCGGCGTCGACATCACCGTCGCGCTGGCGATGAAGGGCGGCGATCGGCGACGTGTCGCGCTTCGACGATCCGCAGAAGCTCGTGACCTATCTCGGGTTGAACCCAAGCGTCCAGCAGTCCGGCCAGGTCCGGCCTACCATGGGCGGATCACCAAGCAGGGCCGTGGTCATGCGCGCGGCATGCTCGTCGAAGCGGCCTGGGCGGCCGCTCGTGCTCCCGGACCGTTGCGAGCCTTCTCCCTGCGGCGTGCGAGCCCGGCGCGGACAGCATGTCGCGGCCGTGGCAACCGCACGCAAACTCTCTGTCGTGATCTGGCATCTGTTGAGAAGGGCGAGAGTTACGCGTGGGCTCGACCCTCCCTGCATGCCAAGAAGCTTGCGCGATGTGGAACTCAAGGCCGGGAGCAAGGCTGTGCGCGGCCAAAAGGGAGCGCGCCCCGGGAAGAAGAGCGCCGCTGGGTGGAGCAGACCGAGGGCGCCTATGCACGCCTCGTCGCCGGTTGGAACCCACGAGGTCCGAAGAGGGTAGGCACGGATGCCGCAAACGAGGCGCGACGATAGAAGCTGCGCGGCAGGGCTCTCATCTCGGACCCTGCTCTTCGCCACGCGGTCGTCCGGCGCGACAGGAGAATAGCGCAGATTTATCAAAAAGGCTCTTGTCGATCACATCAGTGGTCTTGGGCGCTGTACGGCCGGGTGAAGACTTTGCAGGTGGCCCGGAAAGCGTTTGACCTGCAGCGAAGCAATTGTCGTCATTACGCGCTCGACCCGGGCGCCCAGCTTGGCATAAGGGCTACGTGGCCTCAGGAAGCGTCGTCGCCAATGCAGACCATGGACGAATTCCCAGCCGATGCCGAGATGCCGGTCGACCGTGCCTGTCGCCGTCCGGTGATGCGATGCCCCCGAGCGGATGAGTTCGCCCCGGATGCTCCCGGTCACGACGCACGGGTTCGGGTTCCAAGGCGCTCAGTTTTGTTCGCGCCCAATCGGTGTAGGACGCGGCAGAAATACGAGCGTGACGAAATCGGAAAGAATGATCCTGAAGCGGCGATTCGGTAGAGCCGGGTCAAACTATCCGACGAAATAAACGAGCACTGGATGGGCGGGGGAGCGTCGCAAACTGGAGGGCAAGAGCTCCCGGACGCAGCATTAAGTTTGAATACCTCCGCGGACATGGTCGCGAGCTTATCGCGCAAATAATCGAGCAGCCGAGCGCCGGCCGCACTCATGACCGGCTGGGCTCGGTTAATCCTGCATGCCGCGCCCATGAGGTTGCGCTCTGTCGGGAGTGCGTCGAGCACAACGAGGAGATGTAGTTCACGATCTTTGAAAAGCGTGGTCAACCATCCAAAGTGTGGATGCCTTTCATCGAAACAAACGATTTCATCAATGTTCTGGAATCCTGCATGGGCAGAAGCACCTGACGCACACCGATGCCCCCACTGCCTCATGGCGTGGCGAGCGTCTTAAGAAACCGCCCGAAAGGAGATTTTTCATGCGCTCTACCGGGCAGTGGAGTGCTGGGAAAGGGAGTTGCAACTGACCGGCCATGTCAAACTGTCCGACTTCTTCCGAGCCTATGGACAGACTGGAAACCTTCCAGCCATTCGAAAGCAGGCCGCAGTTGGGCCGGCGCGAGACCCGAAGCCCGCGCAATCGGCTACGACGCGCACGGTGTAGCGGCTCACATCGTGATACTGCACCTACGCCACACACCGGCCGGACCTGATCCGGCTTTATGAGCATTGG
>NZ_RZTB01000131.1:0-14316 GCF_003997735.1 Mesorhizobium sp. M7A.F.Ca.MR.148.00.0.0
CAAATTGGGCATTCTCGGTCATCACCCGGTGCGAGCCATGGAAGGAGATACCGACACCACCGCCCATGACGATACCGTCGATCAGGGCCACATAAGGTTTCTTGAAACTGTTGATGCGGGCGTTGAGCCGGTATTCGTCGGCGAAGAACTCGACCGGCGGTTTTCCCGCCCGGCCTGTCTCATAGACATGCAGGATATCGCCGCCGGCCGAAAAGGCCCTGCCCTCTGCCTTGACGACGATGACGTCGATGCCCTGGTCGGCTTCCCAGGCGGAAAGAGCAGCGTCGAGCGCCCTGATCATGCCGTGCGTCAAGGCATTGAGCGCCTGCGGCCGCGTCAAGGTGACGACGCCGGCCCGGTCCAGATGTTCGAAGCGGATCTCGTCGCCTCCGCCAAAATCCATCGTGAAAGAATCCCTCTCCCGGCCGCCGGGACTGAAGTGCTAAAGCGTGGCGCATGGGTGCGTCAATGGCGAGCGCACCGGTGCAAGCTCTGGCCCGGACCAGGAGCCAGTGCTAAAAATCGAACTGCAATACTGGAAAACTGGATAGAGTTCGGTGCAGTGCGGCTCTGGCGGGGCTTCGAACGGGACGATTGTTCATGACTCGATTTTCGCACCTTGCGCGAATGGCAATCGGGCTGAGCATCGGCTTGGCTGTTCACCCGGTCATGGCGGCGACTTTGGAAGATCTCTACAGCTCGCAGACCATCGTCAACGGCAAATACGAGAAGAACCGCCAGTCCGGCTTCAAGCGCTGCCTCGACGCGGTTCTGGTGCGGGTTTCCGGCGATCAGCGCCTGCCGGCGAAACCTGAAATGACGGCATTGCGCGACAAGGCCGGCAGCTTCGTCGCAGGCTTTCGCTACCGCGACCGCATGGAAGGCATTCCCAACCATGACGATCAGGGCACGTACGATCGGCCCCATAACCTTTACTGCCAGTACAAGCCGGCTGAAATCGACCCGGTGCTGGCTTCGCTCGGCAGCAGGCCGTGGCTGACTGAGCGGCCGCAGCTGGCGGTGTTTTTGACGACCGAGCGCGGAACAATGCATTACGCGCTCGATGCCGATGACGACCGTGGCATGCCGATGCGCGAATCGTTCGGCAATGCCGCCGTACCGCTGGCCATGCAGGTGGCTTTTCCCACGGCGGCGCAGCTGTCGCGGGCCGGATTGGACGATAAGGCGCTTCGCAATGCCGAGATGACGAAGCTCGACACACTGGCGAAGAAGACCGGCGCCGACCAGGCGCTTTCCGGCAGTCTCGTCTGGAGCGACAAGGAACTGGGCTGGATCGCCGACTGGCGGCTGGCCGCGGCCGGCAAGACCTACATCTGGCAGGTGCGCGGTGTCGGCTTCGACGAGGCTTTCCGTGTCGCCATCAGGGGCGCGGCACAGATTCTGTCAGGCAATGAGCAACCCGAATAGACCTCGACCGCGTCGCTTGCACAATCGTGCCGCATTGGTCAGCGGCGGGAGCTCGTGGTAAAAGCCTGCCTGAACGAGAGTATTGGCGATGAACAAATTCACACCCGCAAAGCCCGCCGGCGCGCGCGGCGTCGACGAGATCACCGGCAGCCGCCGTCTGCGCCGCATGCGCAAGGCCGACTGGTCGCGCCGTCTCGTGCAGGAGAACCGGCTCACGGTCGACGACCTGATCTGGCCGATCTTCGTCGTTGAGGGCAAGGGTGTCCGCGAGCCGATCGCCGCCATGCCCGGCGTCTTCCGCCTGTCCATCGATCTCGCCGTCAAGGAGGCCGAGCGCGCGGCAAAACTCGGTATTCCGGCACTCGCCACCTTCCCCAATGTGGACATCTCGCTGCGCGACCAGACCGGCTCGCATATCCTCGATCCCAACAATGTCATCAACCGCGCCACCCGTGCGATCAAGGATGCGGTGCCGCAGATCGGCATCATCACCGACGCCGCGCTCGACCCATTCACCAGCCACGGCCATGACGGCATCCTGCGCGACGGCATCATCGTCAATGACGAGACGGTGGAACAGGTGACCGCCGCTGCCGTCATCCAGGCGGCCGCCGGCGCCGACATCATCGCGCCATCCGACATGATGGACGGCCGCATCGGCGCCATCCGGGACGCGCTTGACGCCAATGGTTTTCAGGACGTCGCGATCATGTCCTATGCGACCAAATTCGCCTCGGCCTTCTACGGTCCCTATCGCGAGGCGGTGGGCACCGCCGGTCTGCTCAAGGGCGACAAGAAGACCTATTACATCGACCATGCCAATTCCGACGAGGCGGTGCGAGAGGCCGAACAGGACATCGCCGAGGGCGCCGACATGCTGATGGTCAAGCCCGGCCTGCCCTATCTCGACATCATCCGGCGGCTGAAGGACGAATTCCAGATGCCGACCTTCGCCTACCAGGTGTCGGGCGAATATTCGATGATCAAGGCGGCAGGCGCCAATGGCTGGATCGACGGCGAGAAGGCAATGCTGGAATCGCTGCTCGCCTTCAAGCGCGCCGGCTGCGACGGCATCCTGACCTATTTCGCACCCGAAGTGGCGGAACTGCTGAAGGGGGGCCGCTAGGTAGCTTTGGAATTTTAACGCAATCCGCTAGAATGAATTCATGAGCAGGAATGAGGTCATAAAGCGGTTGCAGAGAAATGCAGATGCCATCAAGGGCATGGGCGCGACTTCGCTTTATCTGTTCGGATCGATTTTACGGGGCGACGCAAGGCCTGACAGCGATCTCGACCTCTTCATCGATTATGATCCTGCAAGACGCTTTTCGCTGATTGATCTTGTCGGCATCAAGCAATTTCTTGAGGAGAAGATGTCAGCGGAGATCGATATCACCACCCGCGACAGCCTCAATCCCATGTTGAAGGCCGACATCGAACAATCTGCTGTGCGCATATTTTGATGGCAGTGCGCCGGATCGAACCGATTCTAGCCGAAATCATGGAGGCCCTGGACGGCATCTCTGCTGCCGCCGCGGGCAAGACGCTGGATGACTTTAATAGCGACTGGCTGCTCCGACATGGCATCGAGCGCGGGATCGAAATCATTTCCGAAGCTGCCCGCCACATTCCCGATGATTTGGCAGCCCTTGCTCCCGAGATTCCATGGAAACAAGTTCGTGGGATAGGCAACGTTTTGCGTCACGAATATCACAATACCTCCGGTGCGATAGTATGGGCGGTGGTGACCGACAGCCTGCCGCCACTGCGTCTTGCTGTCGAACGTATGCTCGAAGCGTCGCAGCGCCGATAGTTTTGGCTGACACTTGCGGCTGCATCCTGTTCGCGTCGCAAGGAAGGAACCGCGATATTTCTCTCGTCATAAGCAATTGCATGGCAACGGAACATTTGCTCGCGTCGAGACTGCCGGATCTTTCTGCTCTGCACGTGCGGTGCGGCAAAGTTCTCTAAAAATACCGCTTGCAATTCACAATCAGTTTGCTACCAAACAACTGCTTGCAAAATACAACCGGTTATCGAGGAGGCTCGCATGTCCAAACTTCGCGTCAACGCTTTCACCCTGTCGCTCGACGGCTATGGCGCCGGTCCCGATCAGGATCTGCAAAATCCTCTCGGCGTCGGTGGGGAATCCTTGCACAAGTGGTTTGTCGACACCCGCACCTTCCGCGAGATGGTGCTCGGACAAGATGGCGGCACCACCGACGTCAACGAGGCGTTCGCGGCGCGCAGCTTCGAGAATGTCGGCGCCTGGATCCTCGGCCGCAACATGTTCGGGCCAATCCGCGGCGAGTGGCCTGACGACAGCTGGAAGGGCTGGTGGGGCGACAACCCGCCCTATCATGTGCCGGTTTTCGTGCTCACCCATCACAAGCGCGAACCGATCGTCATGGAGGGCGGCACGACTTTCCACTTCGTCACTGACGGTATCCATTCAGCTCTTGAACAGGCTAAGGCTACCGCTGGCGGCAAGGACGTGCGGGTCGGCGGCGGCGTCGCCACCATCCGGCAATATCTGCAGGAAAAACTGATCGACGAGATGCATCTGGCGATCGCGCCGGTGCTGCTCGGCTCGGGCGCGAACCTTTTCGCCGGCCTCGACATGCTCAAGCTGGGCTATATCTGCAGCCAGCAGGTGGCGACGCCGCTTGCCACGCACGTCACCATCAAGCGGGCGTAGTTACAGCTCTTTCTCCCCGTCACTATACGGGGAGAAATGCCCGGCAGGGCAATGAGGGGCGACGCCAGCCAGCCGAAATATGGCGCCGAAAACGCTATCGAGGGCAATATAACGGCAGAATAGTCTTCTGCCAGCATGGAGAATTTTTAGACTCAACCGCCAACGCAGGCGCCGCCCCTCATCCGCCTGCCGGCACCTTCTCCCCGTATAGAGACGGGGAGAAGGGAGCGATCCATCAATACTTCTCCGGCACGTAGAGCTTGCGCGGCAGCACCTGGCGCTCGTATTCGGGGTTGAAGACGCGCTCCGGCAAAGTGATCTCCTCGTGCGGCACTTCCTCGTAAGGCAGCTGCTTGAGCAGATGGTCGATGCAGTTCAGCCGCGCGCGCTTCTTGTCGTTGCCCTCGACGATGAACCAAGGCGCTTCCGGGATGTTGGTGCGGGCGAAGGTCTCTTCCTTGGCCTTGGTGTACTGCTCCCAGCGCACACGCGACTGCAGATCCATCGGCGACAGTTTCCACTGCTTCATTGGATCATGGATGCGCATCAGGAAGCGCATCTGCTGTTCCTCGTCGGTGATCGAGAACCAGTATTTGACCACGGTGATGCCCGAGCGGACCAGCATGCGCTCGAACTCCGGCACGTCGTGAAAGAATTCTTCGACCTGATCGGGCTGGGCAAAGCCCATCACCCGCTCGACGCCCGAGCGGTTGTACCATGAGCGGTCGAACAGCACGATCTCGCCGCCGGCCGGCAGATGCGGGACATAGCGCTGGAAATACCATTGCGATTTTTCGCGCTCGGTCGGCGCCGGCAGTGCCACGACGCGGCAGATGCGCGGATTGAGCCGCTGGGTGATGCGCTTGATGACACCGCCCTTGCCGGCCGAATCGCGTCCCTCGAAGATCACCACCAGCTTCTTCTTGTGGTAGGCGACCCAGGACTGCAGCTTGATCAATTCGGACTGCAGGGTGATCAGGTCGCGAAAATACTGCATGCGATCGATCGAAGGCGGATGCGAGTTCTTGTAGATCTTGGCGATCTCCATCGACAGCGCCGGCTCCGACATTTCGAGCTCATAGTCTTCGTCGAGCGTGTCGGCGAGCTCGGCTTCAAGCCAATCCCTGGCCGGAGAATTCTGTTTTAGCTCGGTCATATCGGCTGCTCCACTTGCAAGCTCTGTCGATCCACGTCCGGCGCCCCAAACTCCGGCTTACAGCCCGGAACGGCAACGCCTGAGCCGACTTCAATATAGGCCTGCAATGACGGTTTTATTGCAGCCCGAGCGTGATCGCCGCCGCAGCCAATCCCGCCAGGCATGATCGATCCGGCGTCCTGGCATGGCGACAAGTCGCGCAAATTGTCCTACAAATAGCGGCCACATTCGGGCACCCTCCCCAGCCCCTTCCCCAACGCAATCGCGAGGATCGACATGGAATACCGCACCCTCGGCCGTTCCGGGCTGAAAGTTTCGACGCTGACCATGGGGACCATGACGTTCGGCGGCGCCGGCGCATTTTCGGCGGTCGGCAAGACCGATCTCGACGAGGCGCGCCGCATGATCGACCTCTGCATCGACGCCGGCATCAATGTCATCGACACCGCCAACGTCTATTCGAATGGCATTTCCGAAGAAATCATCGGCGAAGCGCTCGGCGGCAAGCGCAGGGGTGACGTGCTGATCGCCTCCAAGGCACGGATGCGGATCGGCAAAGGCCCGAACGATGAAGGCCTGTCGCGCCATCACCTGATCCGAGAATGCGAGAAGAGCCTGAAGCGGCTCAGGACAGACGTCATCGACATCTATTTCCTGCACGAATGGGATGGCGTGACACCGCTGGAGGAAACCATCTCCGCGCTCGACACGCTGGTTGCCCAGGGCAAGATCCGCTATGTCGGCTGCTCCAACTATTCCGGCTGGCAGGTGATGAAGGCGCTCGGCATCAGCGACAGCCATCATCAGCCGCGCTTCGTCACGCAGCAAATCCATTACACGCTGGAAGCGCGCGAGGCGGAGTACGAACTGCTGCCGATTTCCGTCGACCAGGGGTTGGGCGTCCTGGTCTGGAGCCCGCTTGCCGGCGGATTGCTGTCCGGCAAATACCGCCGCGACAGCCCCACCGCCCGCCAGCTTGCCGGCTGGTCCGAACCGCCGATCCGCGACGAGGACCGGCTGTGGCGGATCGTCGACGTGCTTGTCGAGATCGGCGCGCAGCGCGGCGTGTCGGCAGCGCAGGTGACGCTGGCCTGGCTGCTTGGCCGGCCGGCCGTCAGTTCGCTGGTGATCGGCGGCAGGACGGAAACGCAGTTCCGGGACAACATCGCGGCGGCAAGCCTGATGCTTTCCGGCGAGGAGCGCGAGCGCCTCGACGCGGTCAGCCGGCCGCCCTTGCTCTATCCCTACTGGCACCAGCAGCTGACGGCAAAGGACCGTTTTGGTGCCGCCGATCTGGTGATTGACCGAAGCGGCATCTGACCGGCAAATCGATGGCGATAGGTATTGGCCGCCGCAATGATGGATCTGACCCCTTCATTGCGACGCGCATCTTGCAAGCCTGGCCATCATCGACGCACTATCGCTTCAGCTGTTGTGTTTGACGGCTAATGCTCCTAGGCAGGACCAGAGCCGCGAGGCAGTGAAAAGGAGCCAATATGGCGCGACCACCAAACTACGATCAGGAACGCAAGGAACGCGACCGCCAGAAAGCGGCCAAGAAGGCCGAGAAGCTGGCAGCAAAGGTTGCAGCGAGGGAACGTTCGAAGCCCGAAGACGAGACTGAAGCCGAAACCGAAACGGCAAAGTGACGGCAAACGGCCCGCAGATGCGGGCCGTGCCTCAATCCAGATTGCCGCCCCAAATGTCGGCTTGTGTCAGGCGGGCGCCTTGTCGCTGACGAACACGTCCACTTCGCGTGCTGCCGCGATGAAGGCACGCCTGGCGTTCATCGCCGGCTTGTCGCCGGCGAGTGCGTCATGGCAGGCTTGCAGGGCCGCGCGATGCTTAGGGCTGCGCTTGCCGGGCCAGCTGTTGAGGAGGTAGTCGGAAGCCTCACGCGCCGTGCGCAAGAGCTGAGTGCTTCCCGCCGCGACTGACTTCACAGTCACAGGTGTTTCAAATCGGTTGTTTTCCATGGCCGCTCCTTACGCCATCGGCGTCTGCGAAGCGAGGCGAAAGTGCGCATACGTCCAGACGCCGCTTTGCGCCCCTTCATCCACCTTTAAGCAGCAACGACGGCAAAGCCTCTGGCGCGAAGACCGCGCCGATCGTTGGCGAGCGACGTCACCAGCCGGTCGCGGCTGCCGACGATGTGGTCTGACAGCAGGCGCGCGGCTTCATCGGCGTCCCCAAGGCGTGCCGACGCCAGTATGGCGCGATGTTCAGCCCAGGCGCGGCTGAGGGCCGCTTCGTCGCGGACCTCCAGCCAACGCGCCCGCGACAGGCGCGTCATGGCATCGCGCACCGCCCGGAACAGGAATTCATTGCCCGACAGACGCGCCAGTTCGATGTGAAAATCCATGCCGACGCGATGCCATTCCTCGCGCGGCGTGTCGTTGTCGCAGGACTCGAGCATCGCCTCGATGACATCGACGGCGCTCCGGTCCGCCAGGCTGCATGTCAGGCGAAGCGCCGCAACCTCGACCGCTTCCCTGTAGACGGCGATCTGCTCGAGTTCAGCCAGATTGATCGGCGACACCGTCCAGCCGCGTCCGTCCCTGCCGACCAGGCCCTCGGTCTCAAGCCGCAGAAGTGCTGCCCTGACCGGGGTTCGCGACGCGCCGAAGCGGCTCTCGATCCAGCGCTCCGTCAGCTTCTCGCCGGGGCCGATCTCGAGGCCTAGGATCATTTGCCGAAGCTGTTTTTCGACGCTCTGCATCTGCGACATTGTCGTTTCCATTTTTGATCGTTGCTGGCGATCGTCTTGCCGGCCGCCTTTTCCGATCACGTTTGAGACGGTCGCATTGACAGCGGTCAAGCTTGCGTCCATCAGGGGCACCATCTTGGTATCCCAAATTGGTATCCGCAGCAAGCATCGATAAGAGTTGCTGGGACAGGACATATGACATGCAGCAGCAGAACACGCCCCCGGCGACCGACAGCACCTACAACATCCACTGGCGGCGCAATCTGTTCGTGTGCGTTGCCGGATCGTTTTCGACGCTTGTCGCCATGACGCTGCTTTTGCCGTTCCTGCCGCTCTATATCGAGCAGCTCGGCGCCGAGGGCCACGCGGCGATCGTGCAATGGTCGGGGATAGCCTATGGCGCGACGTTCTTCGCGGCGGCGCTGGTGGCGCCGCTCTGGGGACGTCTCGGCGACCGCTACGGCCGCAAGGTGATGCTGGTTCGCGCCAGCTTCGGCATGGCCATATGCATGTCGCTGACCGGCATGGTGCAGACGGTCTGGCAACTGGTGCTGCTGCGGCTGCTGATCGGTTTTGCCGGCGGCTATTCCTCGGGATCGACCATCCTCGTCGCCATGCAAACACCCAAGGAGAGTTCCGGCTGGGCGCTGGGCCTGCTGTCGGCCGGTATCACGGGTGGGGCTCTGGTCGGTCCGCTGGTTGGCGGCGCCCTGCCGCCGCTGATCGGCATCCGCGCCACCTTTCTCTTGTCTGGCGGCGTCATCTTCCTGGCGTTCCTGGCGACCACGTTTCTGATCAAGGAGAATCCCCGGCCGAAAACAGCGGACGCCGCAGCGAAGCAGAAGCAGAAAGGCGGCTGGGCACAAATCCCGGACAAGCGGCCTGTCGTCGCCATGCTGGCGACCGGCATGCTGTTGAGCTTCGCCACCATGTCGATCGAGCCGATCATCACCGTCTATGTGCAGCAGCTCATCGAGGACCAGAGCCGCGTCACGCTGATATCAGGCGTCGTCATGTCGGCGGCGGCCCTTGGCGCCATCCTGTCGGCTTCGCGCCTCGGCAAACTCGCCGACCGCGTCGGCCACTGGAACGTCATCATCGGCGCGCTTGCCGTCTCGGCACTGCTGCTGATCCCGCAGGCCTTCGTCACGCAAAGCTGGCAACTCATCGGCCTGCGTTTCCTGATGGGCCTGGCGCTGGGCGGGCTCTTGCCCTGCATCACCAGCGTGATCCGCCACAATGTTCCCGATGGGGTCGGCGGCAATGTGCTCGGGTTGTCGATTTCCGCCCAGTATGTCGGGCAGGTCGCCGGTCCCCTGCTCGGCGGCTTTGCCGGTGGCCATTTCGGCATGCGCTCGGTGTTTCTGGGCACATCCGTCTTGATGGCCGGGGGCGCGGTGTATAACTGGCTGGCACAGTCGCGCCGCGAGCAGGACATGCTCGCCAAAGCCGGCAAGTCCTGACGGGATTGGGCATCCCCATGATATCACGGAGCCATGGACATGAGCACGGCCGAACGACCTTCCGACAACAGCGGCCGTATCCTCGTCCTGGCCGGCGGCCTGTGCGGCGCCGCCGGCGTGGCGCTGTCGGCCGCGGCGGCGCATCTGGGCGGCGCCTTCGTCGGCACCGCCGCATCCTTCCTGCTGATGCATGCGCCGGTCTTCCTCGCCGCCGGATTGCTTGGGGCGAACCGGATGCTGCGCATCGGCAGCCTGATCCTGCTGGTTGGGCTTCTGCTGTTCTGCGGCGATCTGCTGGCCCGCGATTTCATCGGGTCGCGGCTGTTCCCGCTGTCGGCGCCGATCGGCGGCACGCTACTCATTACCGGCTGGCTGGCGATCGCCGCCTCGGCGCTGGTGCGCATGCGTTCCTGACGCCTGCCCGCGCCAAATGTAAAAGCGTGGGCTGCTAGTCCTGCCGGCGCTCGGGCTTGATGAGCAATTCGCGATTGCGTCGCCGCAGCTTCGCCAACCAATGCCGTTCCGGCCTCTTGGAGGCCGGCGCGATGCCCCAATAGTTGCGGTAGATGTCTTCGAACAGATAGCTGACGGGATGCATGATGTGCGCTCCTTCTAGTCCTTGAATCGATCCAATCGACAGGCGCGAAAAACCGATCCCGATCAGCTCCGCTTGCGCTCCACAAGGAACCGCAACTCGCGAACCCATGGGCTGGCTTTGCCACGGCGCTTCTGCGTCGTGGTGTTCGACGAGATGCTCCAGTCGTTGCGGTAAATATCTTCGAAGAGAAAATTGACGGGATGCATGACACAACTCCCCTAAATATGTTGAATCGATCCATTTAGAGAACCGCCGTTCGCTTGGATCGATTCAAACATACGCCTTGCCGAGACTGTGATCAAGTCAAAATTTGAACCGATCCAACGAAAGTGTTAGATGGAAGGAATTCAGGAGACGAAGATGGCGCCATTGACCTCTGCAAAGACAAGACCGGTCCGTCTGGCGGACATTGCCAAGGCGGCCGGCGTGTCGCACGGCACCGCGTCCAACGTGTTCGCCCGGCCGGACATCGTGCGCGAGGAGGTCCGCGAGCGGGTCAAGGCGGCAGCCGAGGCCATGGGATATGGCGGACCGGATCCCAAGGGCCGGCTGCTGCGCGCCGGCAAGGTCAATGCCATCGGTGTCGCGACTGCGGAACCCCTCTCCTATTTCTTCGACGACCCCTTTGCCCGGGTGATGATGGCCAGCATCTCGCAGGCCTGCGACGCGACCGGTGCGGGGATTTCGCTGGTCTCCGCAGCCAACAACGAACAGCTTGCCTGGAACATCCAAAGTGCGCTGGTCGATGGTTTCATCGTCTTTTGCGTCGATGGCGGTTCAAGGCTGGTCGAACTGGCGCGTGAACGCAAACTCCCTTTTGTCGCGCTCGATCTCGATTCGGACGACGACGACGCCGTTGCAGCGATCGGCGTCGACAACATTGCCGGGGCTGGCCTGGCCGCCCGCCACCTGACCGAACTCGGACATCGCCGCTTTGCCGTGCTTACCCTGCCCTGTGCCGACGCAGGCTTCGGCCCTACCACAAGGGAGCAGGTGGAAATGGCCCTCTACTCCGCTACGCGCGACCGCTTGCGTGGCTATTTCGCTGAACTCTCCCGGGTCGGCGTCGACGTCTCGCGGGTGCCTATCTACGAAACCGTCAATGACGAGAAGAGCGTTTGGGCCGGCCTCGACCATATTTTCGCCGGTGCCGAGACGCCGACAGCCATTCTGGCGATGTCCGACAGGATGGCGCTCCATGCGCTGGACTGGCTGCGGCAGCACGACATTGCGGTGCCGGGCGATGTTTCGGTCGTCGGCTTCGACGGTGTTCCGGAGGGGGCGGTTTCCAAGCCGCCGCTGACCACGATCGTCCAGCCGATCGCCGAGATGGGCCGCCTTGCCGTCAAGGCGATCCTTGAAAATGATGGTTCGTTCAGCCGGCAATCGCTGCCGGTCCAACTCGTGGTGCGAGCCTCATCCGGCCCCTCGCCCGCCTGAGCTCAACGGCCCATTCTTGTCGCCATGGCCGGCATCGCGAAGGATGCAGCATGGACGGGCGGTGCGGCGTTGTGAGCCGGCCTGCTTTTGCCGGACCAGCCAAGGCCCGATAGCCATTCGAGATAGTAGGCGAGCGCGAACTGCATGACGATGCCGGCCGATATCAACAGGCTGTCATAGGCAAATCCGCCCGGATTGATCAGCTTCAGCACTTGCGCCGCCATTGCAAGCACCGTGCCGGCAATGAAAACCGGCAGCGATCGTTTGCCCAATATGGCAAGCGGATGATCGCGTCCGGTGCGAAACAGGTTCGAGACCGCCGGGAATGCCACGATCAGGTAGCTCACCGCCAATATATGCAGCAGCCTCGGCAGCGACAGGAACGTCTTGTCGAAGCCGGTCAGCACCGGAGGCAGGCCAAACCAGGAGATATGCCCCCAAAGCGGGCTGTGCACCCAGACCAGTGCCACAGCGGTGTAGGCCAAGGCCGCGCCAACCAGCCAGCGATTGACCGGGATGGTACCGCCGCGACGCACATGCAATGCACCTGCCAGGCCGATGTTGAAAAGGAACTGCCACGACAGCGGGTTGAGAAACCAGAAGCCGGGCTCGGGATAGTTGGGCGGAGCAATTTGATTAACCCCCGCGACCAGCCACAGGGCGCCGGAGGCGACCAGTGCCAAGACCGGCCGATAGCTGACAATGAGCAGGAACACCGGCGTCAGCAAGAGCAGCACCGCATAGACGGGCAGTATGTTGTTGTAGCCGAGTTGGTGGCCGAGCGTCACGATGCCGATCAGCACCTGCGGCGTATTCTTGATCAACGGCTCGATGTTGATCATGGTCAAAAGCTCCGGCCGCCTGGCAAACACCGCCGCAGCGCAGAACATGGCCATCACCACCATGGTGGTGACGATGTGGGTGGCATAAAGCACACCGGCGCGGCGCAACATCTTCAGGGTTGCCAGCAGCCGGTTTCCGGGCTCGAATTTCCTGCCATAGGCGAGCGCGACCGAAATGCCGGAGATCAGCACGAAGACTTCAGCCGCATCGGAAAAGCCGAAATTCTTGTAGGTCAGATACTCGAAGGCGGTACCTGGCACATGGTCGACAAAGATTGTCAGCAGAGCGAGAGCGCGGAACACATCTATGCGCGTGTCGCGCTCAGTGCGATCGGGGACACGCGCATCGCGGTCCGAGACACGCGAATCGCGGTCTGGGACACGCGCATCGCGGTCCGGGGAAATCTGGGTGGTCATCGACAAAAAGGCCTCAAAGCTGGTTGTTCATGCCGGGCAATGCGACCCCCGGCGCACCGCTTCGATTCCTCCCGAAGGAATGTTATCGGCGGAGAAACGGACTGTAATGCGCCCGGTTCAATCAACTTTCGCGGAGCTTGAAAATATTGCGTTTTGAAGCCGGCAAATTGAGCGAAACCTCATATAATCAAGAGGATGCGCGATGATCGAAGAGACGTCACAAGATGGTGCGCTGCGGCGTGATCTGGCCTTCGACTACCGGCTTTACAGCCCGGCGGATTCAACCGGCGAATGTCTCTTCCTGCTGCATGGATCGGGTGTCGACGAGACGACATTGGTGCCGCTGGCGCGAGAGATCGCACCGCGGGCCAACCTGATCGCTGTGCGTGGCCGCATTGTCCAGGAGGATGGTTTCCGCTGGTTCGCGCGCATCACGCCGACGCGCTTCGAACAGCACAGCATCCGCACCGAAACCGATGCCTTTGCGGGCTTCGTCGCCGACGCGGCCACACGCCACCATCTCGATCTCTCACGCGCGACGTTCCTCGGCTATTCGAACGGCGCCAATCTGGTTTCAAGCCTGATGCTGCTGCATCCGGGCCTTGTCGAACGCGCTGCATTGCTGCGGCCGATGCCGGTGCTCGATCACGTGCCGGCGACGGATTTGTCAAAGGTGCGCGTCCTGATGATCGCCGGCGCCGCGGATCTCACCTATTCGCCCTTCGCCCCTGCTCTGGTGACATTGCTCAGCCAGCATGGCGCCGAGATCGACGCCCGGATTGTCCCATCAGGTCATGAATTCGGCAACGCTGACGCGGCAATCGTCAGGCAATGGCTGCGGGGATTGGCGGCACAGGCAGGCTGACGGACTCACCAGCATGATCAGCCGCCTGCCCCCGTCCCATCCTGTTCCAGGCGTCCAGCCCTGCAATCTTGTAGGCTTCGGCGAGCGTCGGATAGTTGAAGGTGTTGTTGACGAAGAAGTCGACGGTGCCGCCGAGATTGATCACCGCCTGGCCGATGTGGATGAGTTCGGTGGCGCCCTCGCCGATGATGTGCGCGCCGAGCAGACGGCGCGTTTCGATCGAAAAGAGCAGCTTCAGGAAACCGGTGTTGACGCCCATGATGTGGCCGCGCGAGGTTTCTCGAAAACGCGCCACGCCGACCTCATAGGCCGCACCGCTTTCACGCACCTGTTCCTCGGACTGGCCGACCGTCGAGATTTCCGGAACCGCATAGATGCCATAGGGGAATGTTTCCGGTGGCGGCGGCAACGGCACGCCGAAGGCATGGCAGGCCGCCACCCGGCCCTGCTCCATCGACGTCGAGGCCAGGCTCGGAAAGCCGATGATGTCGCCGGCGGCGTAGATGTTGGGCACACTGGTCTGGAAGGATTGCGGATCGACCTTGATACGCCCTCTGGAGTCGGCGTCGATACCGACGACATCCAGGCCCAGGCTGCCGACATTGCCGGTTCGACCGGCGGCGTAGAGCACGACATCGGAACGGATAGTGCGGCCATCGGCCAGTTCCACCTCGGCGGCATCCGGCTTGGAGCGGATTTCCT
>NZ_RZTB01000132.1:0-5340 GCF_003997735.1 Mesorhizobium sp. M7A.F.Ca.MR.148.00.0.0
CTATACGGGGAGAGGATGCCGGCAGGCAGGTGAGGGGCGGCGCAGACGCTGGCCATTATGAACGGTCGCTGTGACGCTGTAGGATTATCCGGGTGGATCCTGGCGTCACGAGCCTGGAATCTTCGAAGACTGTTCCTCTTGCGCGCCAACGATCTCCCTATATTCCCGCACTTCGCCATCGAGCCCGCGCAGCCGCCAGCTCTCCCCCTGCCTGCCCTCGACATGACAGGGCCCGATCGGCACCTTGCCGCCGCCTTCCGGCAGGTCGAGCACATAGACGGGGTTGCAGATGCCCGACAGCCGCGCCCGCAGCGCTTCAGTCAGCGCCTGTCCCTGCGCAATCGTCGTGCGCCGGTGCGCCATGCCGCGCGCGAGGTCGCCATGGTGCAGGTAATAGGGTTTGACGCCGAGGCGGTACATCAGCTCGCGGCAGAGTTCTTCCAGCGCCTCGATGCTGTCGTTGACGCCCTTGAGCAGAACGCTCTGGTTGAGCAGAACGAAGCCGGCTTGCCGAAGCGTGCGGCAGGCCACCTCGGTAGCGCCGGTGATTTCACGCGCGTGATTGAAATGGGTGACGACAGTGACCATCAGCCGGCCCTGCAGCGCCGCGACGAGCCCTGATGTAATGCGCGACGGCAGCACCACCGGCACGCGCGTATGGATGCGCAACAGCCGTACATGGGGGATCGCTTCGATGCGCGCGCGGATTTCGGCCAGCGCCTTGTCGGGCAAGGACAGCGGATCGCCGCCGGTCAGGATCACCTCGCGGATTTCGGGGTGATCCGCGATATAGGCCAGCGCCGGCTCCAGCGCCTCGCGCGTATAGCCCCTGCCGATCGCGGTCAGCGATTCCTTGCGAAAGCAGAACCGGCAATAGACCGCGCATTGATAGGTCGGGAACAGCAGTACCCGGTCGGCATGGCGATGCGTCAATCGCGGCACCGGGCTGAAGTCATGGTCAGCGATCGGATCGTCGAGCTCGCCCTCCGCCTCCTCAAGTTCTTGCGGCGACGGAATGACCTGCGCCCGGATCGGATCGGCGGGGTCGTTCCAGTCGATCAGGTCGAGATAGGCCTTGGGCGCGCGCACCTTGTGGTTCGCCGCCGCGCTTTTAGCCGCCGCGCGCTCGGCTGGCGACAGTGGGAGGCGGTCGAGGTCGCGCACGTGGCGCACGCCGGCGCGGACGTCCGCCTGCCAGGCGGTGTCGGGGCCGGCGGCGGGTGCATCGTGGAGGTTGGTGTCTGAAGTCATCAGGGTTCTCAGGACAGTTTCTGGCGGAGCTATCGGCCGGATGGCCAGGCGGGTCAACCTTCCGGGGTGGTCGCCGCCATCAAATCCACCGCCTGCAAATCCGTAGGTATTTAGCCAAAATGGCACTATTCTGCGCAGTCTGGGCTTCAGGGAAAACGAATGGATTTCAGCACAGGCCATGGTTACCTGCTCATCGGCGGCCTCATTCTCGTCGGTACTGGGCTGCTCATCCTGTCGCTGATCGTCAATCTGCGCGTCGCCCACAGTGTGCGCGACGACGTGCGCCATCGCGAAAAGCTGCTAGAATACTACCGCAACATCTTCTCGCAGCTGGGCGTGATCCTGATCGGCATCGGCGTGTCGCTGTTCATCTTCTTTTTCCAGCAGAATTACCAAGACCAGCGCAGACGCGAAGCGGATCTTCAGCAGGTTCTGGCCAAGCTGGCGGCGCGCATCGCTCGCGGCGCTCCCCTCGTCGAGTCACTTGGCGAATTCGACGGGCTGCTGGATGATGGCGGGGCCTATATTAGTCCCGAACTTGGTGGAACCAACGCCGCCATCGGCGCGCAGGGAGCGGAGCTCGGCAAGCAGGTCCGCGAAATCCTGCTGGTTGAGCGCGACGTCGACATCCGGGACTTCGACATCCTCAACCTGTCGCGCGATTTCGAGTCGTCGTTCGTCGTCAACGAGCTCGATCCGACGCTATGGTTCGACATCGTGCGCGACGAGAGCGAGATCAAATATGCCATCACCCAACTCACCCTCGACTACAAGGACCTGCAGGATGCGATCGGCGGCGAGCCGATCGAGGTTGCGATCGCCAATCCTGAAACGGAGCGCAAGATCAAGCACGAGGTGCTCGACATCTTCTACGATGCTGACCTCTTGCGCCAGCGCAGCAGGCGATTTCTCGGCCGTGCGTGCTGGCTTCTCAGCCACGGACGCAGCTTTGTCAGTCTTGCACCGGTCGATGCGATCGAAGCCGATGCGAGGTCACATCAGGAATGGATAGACAGGTCGAAGCCCTTGCTGGCGCAGACGAAATCGGGCAACGGCGATTGCTTCAAACTGCTCCGATACGGCCCCGCATCCTGACTCCCGGCGGCACCCTTCGATTTGGAAGTCAGTCCCCCACACGTTGCAGCGTGCCGAGATGATTGTCGTCGAGAAAACCTACGGTCATGGCCGACGCCTTGCCGTCAGCGCCGACCACAAAACTTACACCCGAGGGGCTATCCGGCGTCTCCGCGTCGGGGAAGGTCAGGAAAAGGTCACAGTCGAAATGCGTCAATGAATAGGACCGGCCGGCGGCCGGGCCTACCCTGAGCACAAGGTCGTCTCCTGCTTTCGACACAATCGCGTCGCCGATGAAGTCGTTGGCGTACCGGCCGGCATAGACACTGCCCGGCGCGGCTGGCCGTGGCGGAGACGGCGGCGCGGCATAGGCGGCCTTGGCCGCCGCGACCGCCGGACCGAACAGGCCCGCATAGATATCATCCCACGCCTTGACCCAGTCCTTCTCGACCTTACCGTCGAAGACGAGATCGGCAAAGCTGTCGGACAATCCCTCCGGCAGGCCAGTCGGAAAGGCGTTGGCGACGATGACGATGCCCAGCTTCTCCTTTGGGAAGACCGTCACCAGCGTACGCGCGCCGACGCTGAAGGCGCCGGCGTGCCCCCAGCTCAGGCCGTGTCGGCCGAATTCGACGTTCCAGCCGAGGCCGTAGAACGATGCGCCGCCGGAGACGGGGTTGTTGCCGCGCGCTATCAGCGGAACATGCGTCTGGCTTAGCGCATCGGCGGCAATCAGTGTCTTGCCTGCATAAACGCCGTTGCCGAGGATGAGGCGCACCCATTGCGAGTGGTCACGTGCCGTAGAGCTGACGCCGCCGGCGGGCGCCTGCGCATCCGGATTGCGCTCTATCCTCGCGGCCCAGGCGCCATCAACCTTGACGTGAAGCGCGGCGCGGTTGGTTTGCTTGACGAAGTCCGAATGACGGGAACTGGTCGAGGCCATGCCAAGCGGACGGTAGAGCCTCTCCTCGGCGACCTCCTCCCAGGGCTTTCCTGTCGGCCTCGCGGCTGCCACGGCACCCTCTGTCAATCCGAAATTGCTGTAGGAATACCCGGCGCGGAAGCTCGACGATGGTGGCACGAACCGCAGGCGATGCAGTATCTCGACGCGGTCGTAGCCAATACCTTCGAGGTCGTCTCCGGCGGTGCCCGGAAGCCCGCTGCGATGCGAAAACAGGTCGCGGACGGTGAGTTGGCTCGCCGGATAGGGATCGGCCAACCGGAAGGCCGGATCGAGATCGGCGATCTTCGAATCCCAGGACACGATCCTGTCGCTAACCAACGCCGCCACGACGGTGGCGGAAACCGGCTTGGAAAGGGAGGCGATCTGGAACACCGTGTCGGCGTCGACGGTCTCAGGCTTGCCGGCCTCGCGATGCCCAAAACCCTTGAGGAAGATCACCTCGTCATCGCGCACGACGCCGATGGCGAGACCGGGTACGGCACCGTCCGCGACGGCGGCTTCGGCAAGCGCTTCGAGCTTCGACAGGGCAGCAGTGATGCGCTCAGGCGTGAGGGTATCGGCCGGCGCCGTGCGCGGCCAAAGCGCCATTGCGGCGATGAAGACCCAAACCCTCCACTGACAGAGATTCCGATTCAGCCGCATGCACAAGCCTCCTCCCAAGCATTCACAAGGCCATGATACAGGCCCGCACGGGTGAGGCCAGCCCTTCTCGGGCCATTCGCGCAACCGGACGGTCGATCTCCTGATCGGCCGCGCCGACGACGTCATCGCCTCTGCCGGGCTACCGCATCGACGTCGAAAGCGCGCTGATCGAACATCCGGCGGTCAACGAGGCAGCCGTCGTCGGTGTGCCCGACCCGCAGCGCACCGAAATCGTCAAGGCGTTCGTCATCCTGGCGCCTTCGTACAGCGGCAGCCCGGAACTGGCGGAAGAACTGGCGCAGCATGTCCGCAAGCGCCTTTCGGCCCACGCCTATCCGCGCGAAGTCGAGTTCGTCAGCGAGTTGCCGAAGACGCCCAGCGGCAAAATTCAGCGGTTCCTGCTGAGGAAGGCCGAGGTGGGGAAGCGGAAGGGGTGACGCTGCCGATCTCCTTGTGGGGGTCCGAAGGACGGGCGAGACCCGTGGCTCGCCCGGGAATAGCTCGGCACTACTCCTTTGCGCGAAAAACCTCCGGCACGACGAACACTTCGTCAGCCCGGCCATAGCCGCCGTCGGCGACCTCCTCCACCAGCACCATCGTGAAGGGGCGCGCACCCTCGCCGAAAAAGTCGACGAACATGGCTGTCGTTCGATGGATGAGGTCCTCCTTCTGCGCCCTGGAGAGCGCCGCTTGCGGTAACTTGATGTTGGCGAATGGCATGATCTTTTCCTTTCTGTGGAATTTCAGGTTCGGCGTTGAGCGGTCGGCGACGGCTCAGACGACGCCGCCATTGGCGCGGATGATTTGTCCGTTGACCCAGAAGCTGTCCGGCCCGGCCAGGAACGAGACCAGCCCGGCAATGTCGTCGGGCTGGCCGAGCCGGCCGAGCGGGATCATCTTGCCGATGGCCTCGATCTGCGCCTCGCTCTTGCCGTCCGTGAACAGCGCGGTATCGATCGGTCCGGGCGCCACCGCGTTGACGGTTACACGGCGCGCGCCAAGCTCCTTGGCCAGGATGTGGGTCATCGCCTCGACACCCGCCTTTGTGGCGGCGTAGACGCCGTAGCCCGGCTGGTAAAGGCCGACGACGCTGCTGGAAAAATTGACGATGCGGCCGCCGTCGCGAAGCCGGCGCGCACCTTCCCGCATGCCGCGGAACACCCCGCCGAGATTGATCGCGATCTGCGTGTCGAACGAAGCATCGTCGGTCTGCGCCATCGGCGACGTCTTCATGACGCCGGCATTGTTGACGAGGATGTCGATGCCGCCGAACGCCTTCTCGCCGGCGTCGAACAGCGATGCGATGCCGTTTGGATCGGCGATATCGGCCTGCACGGCGATCGCCTTGCCGCCGCCGGCTTGGATGCTGCGGACCAGTTCTTCGGCCTCGGCGCGGCCCCGTGCATAGT
>NZ_RZTB01000132.1:5349-13989 GCF_003997735.1 Mesorhizobium sp. M7A.F.Ca.MR.148.00.0.0
GGTTGACGACGACGGCGACGCCATCGCGGGCGAGCCGCTGTGCGATGGCGGCGCCGATGCCTTTGGAGGCGCCCGTCACGATCGCGGTTCTGGTTTGGCCACCCGTACTTGTTTGATTAGATGTCATGGAAGTCTCTCCGTGTGTTGGCGACACGGATATAGGTCGGGCGGCTTTCCGGATAATCAGCCGCCTATTGACATCACTATTCGGAAACTGCGAACAAAAACCATGGATCGACTGGACACGATGCGGCTCTTCGTTCGCGTTCTGGAGCGGCGCAGCTTCACCGCTGCCGCGGCCGATCTCGGCCTGCCGCGCTCAACCGCGACGGAAGCCATCCGGCGGCTGGAAGAGCATCTCGGCGCGCGGCTTCTGGAACGAACGACACGGCAGGTGAACGCCACCCAGGACGGCGAAGCCTACTATCGGCGCTGCCTGTCGATCCTGGCCGAGATCGAGGATGCCGAGGCCGCCTTCCGCAATGCCGAGCCTTTCGGCCTGTTGCGCATCGACGCCAGCACGCTGCTCACCCGCACCTTCCTCTTGCCGCGCCTGCCGGAGTTCCTCGCCCGCTATGTCAGGATCGACCTGCAGATCGGCCAGAGCGACCGGCTGGTCGATCTCGTGCGTGAAGGCGTCGACTGTGTGATCCGCGTCGGCGAGCCGCCCGACAGCGGCATGATCATGCGGCGGCTGGCTGTCATCCGCGAGATCACCTGCGCCAGCCCTGCCTATCTCGAACGCCACGGCACGCCCGTCTCCCCCGATGCGCTCGACGGTCACCAGGCGGTGGGCTTTGTTTCGTCGCGCACCGGCGAGACCCTTCCGTTCGAATTCACCGTCGCCGGCAGTATCCGTGAGGTGCGGCTGCCAGGCCGCGTCGCCGCCAACAATTCCGACACCGCCGCCGATCTGGCGCGGCTTGGCCTCGGCCTCATCCAGGCGCCGCGCTATCGCTTCGAAAAGGATCTGGCCGATGGGACGCTCGTCGAGGTGCTGGCCGATTACCCGCCCTCGCCGACGCCGCTGTCGGCGCTCTACCCGCAAAACCGACAGCTCTCGCCGCGCCTTCGCGTCTTCCTCGACTGGGCCTCGCGTATCTTCGCCGAGGCCGATCTCTAGGGCAATTCCAGGAAAAATGTGAAACGGTCTTCCGAGGAAAGCGCGTCGACGGGCTGAGCCGTTCAGGTCCAAAGGCGGATAAAAGCGAATGAGTGCACTTGATCCATAACCGAAGTTTCACGAAAATCATCCCAAAGCCGGTTGCCGCCAGTCAGTGCGCCACATTCGGTCTGTTGGACTGGATATTGCGGCGCCTGGCCCAATCGCCGCAGATGCGGAACCGGATAGCCATTGTGAGGAGACTGTTTATAACGGTCGCTGAAATCGCGATGACCAAGGGGAGACGATGCGCTACATACGTCCGCTTTCAATAGAAGATGCCGTTGGCCAGTTGGCCGGGTCGGCTGGTACGGCCGCCATCCTCGCGGGAGGCAGCGACCTCCTGGTCAGGATGAAGGGCGGCTTTGCCGAACCAGAGCTGATCGTCGACATCAAGGCGATCGATGGCTTGAGCGAGATCCGGGAAACGGCTGAAGGCTTCAGCATCGGCGCCGCGGTTCCCTGCGCCGTCCTGGGAGAGAACACCGACCTCAAGAAGGCATGGCCTGGTGTCGTCGAGGCGGCCAAGCTGATCGGCTCCAAGCAGGTGCAGGGACGCTGCACCATCGTGGGCAATCTCTGCAACGCCTCGCCGGCCGCCGACAGCGTGCCGGCGCTGGTTGCCGCCGGCGCCAGGGCAGAGGTCGTCGGGCCGGCGGGCCGGCGCACGATTCCCGTGCAGAGCGTGCCGACCGCGCCGGGCAAGACGTCGCTGGCCAAAGGCGAGATCATCGAGGCGATCCTGCTCGACAAGCGCGAGCCGCGGTCTGGCGATGCCTATCTGCGTTTCATTCCACGCACCGAGATGGACATCGCGGTGGTCAGTGCCGGCGTGAACCTGACGCTCGACGAGCACGGGGTCGTCAAATCGGCCCGCGTGGCGCTGGGCGCCGTGGCGGCGACGGTGCTTCTGGTCGAAGAGGCGGCGGAGGTGCTCATCGGCTCCAGGCTGGACGAGGCGACGCTGGAGCGGCTCGCCAAGGTCTGCGCGGGGGCATGCCGTCCCATCGACGACAAGCGCGGCACCATCGAATTCAGACGAAAAGTTGCGGGTGTGCTGGCCCAGCGTGCCGCCACATCAGCCTATGCACGTGCAGGAGGCAAATGATGGCTGGTATAGCAGTTTCAACGACAATCAACGGCGACGCTGTCGAGTATCTTTGCCAGCCCGACGAGACGCTGCTGGACGTCCTGCGCGATCGGCTGGGGCTGACGGGCGCCAAGGAAGGCTGCGGCACCGGCGACTGCGGCGCCTGCTCGATCATCCTCGACGACCGGCTGGTGTGCTCGTGCCTGGTGCTCGGCGCCGAGGCTGAAGGCCGCCGCGTCGAGACCATCGAGGGCATGGCCCATGGCGATACGCTGCACCCGCTGCAGCAGAAGTTCCTCGAGCATGCGGCGCTGCAATGCGGCATCTGCACGCCGGGTTTTTTGATCGCGGCCAAAGACCTGCTGGCGAAAAACCCCGACCCGACCGAGGAGGAAATCCGCTTCGGCCTTGCCGGGAATCTCTGCCGCTGCACCGGCTACGACAAGATCGTGCGCGCCGTCCAGGACGCGGCCATCGTGATGAAGGGAGCCTGAGATGAATTTCGATCCACGTTTTTCCGGACGTAAATTCGCCTCCGTCGGCACGCGTCCGATCCGTCCCGACGGCATCGACAAGGTGACGGGCCGCGCGCGCTACGGCGCCGACTTCAACATGGCCGGCCAGTTGGTCGGGCGTGTTCTGAGAAGCCCGCACGCCCACGCCAGGATCGTCAAGATCGACACGTCCAAGGCGGAAAAGCTCCCCGGCGTCAAGGCGGTGATCACCGCGGCCGACCTGCCGGACCTCACCGATGGCGATGCCGCCATGTACGACGTCCTCGACAATTGCATGGCGCGCACGAAAGCGCTCTATGACGGCCACGCGGTGGCCGCCGTCGCCGCGATCGACGCCCGCACGGCCAGGCAGGCGCTGAAGCTCATCGAGGTCGAGTACGAACTTCTGCCGCATGTCACCGATGTCGACGAGGCGGCGAAGCACACGGCGCCCTTGATCAATGATGCCATCTTCACCGAGGGCCTCGAGGAAAAGCCGGTAAAACCCTCCAACGTCACCAAGCGCAGCCAGTTTGGCCATGGCGATGTCCATCAGGGTTTCGGGCAGGCCGACTTTATCGTCGAGCGTTCCTTCAAGACCGAGCAGACGCACCAGGGCTATATCGAGCCGCATGCCTGCGTGGCGAATTTCAGCTCCGACGGCACCGCTGATCTCTGGGTCTGCACGCAGGGCCATTTCGTCTACCGCCAGCACTGCGCCCAGCTGCTTGGCATGGAAGCCTCGAAACTGCGCGTCACCTCCTCGGAGATCGGCGGCGGTTTTGGCGGCAAGACCCATGTCTGGGCCGAGCCGGTGGCGCTGGCGCTGTCGCGCAAGGCCGGACGGCCGGTGAAGCTGGTGATGACCCGCGACGAGGTGTTCCGCGCCTCGGGCCCGACCAGCGCCACCTCGATCGACGTGAAGATCGGCGCCCGCAAGGACGGCACGATCACCGCCGCCGAAGCGACGCTGCGCTACAGCTGCGGCCCTTATGCCGGCTCCTGGGCCGAGATCGGTGCGATGACCGCGTTTGCCTGCTACAAGCTCGATAACGTCAAGACGGTCGGCTACGAAGTGCTGGTCAACCGGCCGAAGACCGCGGCCTATCGCGCGCCTTCGGCGCCGATGGCGGCCTTCGCGGTGGAAAGCGCGGTCGACGAGCTGGCCAAGAAGATCGGCATGGACCCGGTCGACTTCCGCATCAGGAACGCCGCGCAGGAAGGCACACGGTCCTCCTACGGCCCGGTCTACGGCCCGATCGGCATCGGCCCGACGCTCGAGGCGGTGAAGAGCCATCCGCACATGAAGGCGCCGCTGGGCAAGAACCAGGGCCGTGGCATGGCTTGCGGTTTCTGGTTCAATTTCGGCGGCCAGACCTGCACCGACCTCAACATCGGCATGGACGGCTCGGTCTCGCTGGCCGTCGGCACGGTCGACGTCGGTGGTTCGCGCGCCTCGCTGTCGCTGGTGGCGGCGGAGGAACTCGGCATCGACTATAGCCAGGTCAAGGCGATCGTCGCCGACACGTCCAGCCTCGGCTACAACGACATGACGGACGGCAGCCGCGGCACCTTCTCGTCTTCCATGGCAACGATCTCGGCCGCCCGCAATGCGATTCTGATCCTGCGCGAGCGCGCCGCGCAGATGTGGGACATTGCCGTCGACGACGTGGTCTGGGAAAAGGGCCACGCGATTGCCAAGGGCGAGAAGCACGGCAATCTCGGCAAGCTGTCGCTGAAGGAGATCGCGGTCGAGTCGGGCAAGACCGGCGGACCGATCGCCGGCCACAGCGAGCTCGTCGCCGATGGCGCCGGCGTCTCCTTCGCCACCCATATCTGCGATATCGAGATCGATCCCGATACCGGCGCCACCAGGGTCATCCGCTACACGGTCGTGCAGGACGCCGGCAAGGCGGTGCACCCGACCTATGTCGAGGGACAGTACCAGGGTGGTGCGGCGCAAGGCATCGGCTGGGCGCTCAACGAGGAGTATATCTACGGCAAGGACGGGCGGCTGCAGAACGCCGGCTTCCTCGACTACCGCATCCCGGTCTGCTCGGACCTGCCGATGATCGACACGCAGATCCTCGAAATCCCCAACCCCAACCACCCCTACGGGGTGCGCGGCGTCGGCGAGACGTCGATCGTGCCGCCGCTGGCGGCGATCGCCAATGCGGTGTCGAACGCCGCGGGCGTGCGCATGACGCACATCCCTATGTCGCCGCCGCGCATCCTGGCGGCGATCGAGGCGGAACGGGAATGGTCGAAGTAACGCTCTGGGGCTCGCTCGCCGCGACCGCCGGAGGCCAAAGCAAGGTCGAGATCGAGGCCAAGGACATAAGGGAGCTGTTCAGGAAGCTGGCTGAACAGTATCCCGGCCTCGAGCCCTGGATCGACAAAGGCATCGCGGTTGCCATCGACGGGACGATCTATCGCGATACCTGGTCGAAGAAGCTGCCGCAGGGGGCGGAGATTTTTCTGTTGCCGCGGCTGGCGGGGGGGTGAGCGGACAGCTGCCCTACCATCGGCGGCCAAGGGCCCTGCCCCCCGACATCCCGACCAGATCCAGTTCGCTTCCGCCCGAGCGGAACTGGCATCCGTTCTGGCCAGGATCGGATGGTGCAATGCGAGCCTTATCCTGCCCGCCGTCGAAGACACCGTGCTTGGCGCGACGGGCGGCCGAAGTTTCGCAAGCCTGCAGGCAGACTGCCGACACCAAGGCGATTCTGAGGTCGTGGGTTAGATTTTGGTGAGGGCCGAGGCTGTACCAAGAAAGCGCTGTCGGATCCGACCCTAACGATTGCGTTCTTGCAATATCTCAGGTCAAGCTCCAGAGCCGGTTTACATCAATGGATCTCTAATGAGTGCGCGCTTATCGACTGCCATTAGGATAGGGGAAGCCGCAAAGGCGATCTTCCGAAAAACTCAGAGCTTTCCAAGTCGAGAATTCGGCGAGCATGCAGACCTAAGCGAACGCGAACACGTCGGTGTTGAACCGATGCTTTTGGCGCTTTCGATGGAGCTGGCACTCAAAGCGTGGTTCGTCTTCGACCACGACGATCCAAGAGTTGTCAAATCGCACAACCTGATGAAGCTGTTTGATCGCCTAAAGCCCGAAAGCCAAGAGAAACTCGACGCTGAGTTCAAAAGGTCAGTGCTCCCGACCATCCCAATGGTTTCTATATCGACTACAGCATTCGCTACATTCTGCATCAGCACCAAGATGCCTTTACCGACTGGCGCTACCTTCACGAGGCGAAGAAATCGATGATGTTCGATCAGGGTGCTTTTGAGGCAACGCTCAAAATGGTGCTCCGTGAGTTCGAGAAAAGATATCGCGTTGAGCGGGTGAAGCCGCTTTGGGCATCCTGAATGCAGTCCGGCTCAACCCGCCCTACCTCTCATCCACAATCCGCAAATAAGCCGCCGTCACAAACAGCACGATCAGCCCGAACAAGATCGGCCTCGCCCCCTCGGCATTTGCAGGATGGTCAAGAGCGTCGCCAGCACGGTCAGGATCAGCGCGTCGATGATGGTGCCGGTGTAGCCGCCGCGGCCGCATAAATTTGCGTCATCACCCAGACCTCTCTCTCTGCACGATGTCCTTCGCCGGCGAAGCAGCCGCAGGCGGCAAGCCAATTCCAATGACGATGTAGCCCGGATCGTCGGAGTACCAGAAGACTTTTGCAATGACGCCTGATTTCAGGGCTTCAGCGCTTTGGAGGTTGTAGAGACCGTAAGGTGTCGCAAGTCCCATCATGGCGAACACATCGTGGCTGCTGACGCCCATTTCGTCGAGGTAGTGGAAAGGATTTGCTTCAACGCGGGGTCGGACCGCGTCGAAATTGCATCGAGGTCTCTTCTCCCGGTCTGTTCGGATCCTTTGTAGCCATTGACTGATATTTGATGGAGACCGATGCGGGCAGTGGCAGCCGCAGCGCGGATCTGGCCGCCCATAAATGCAAGTGGGCAAGCCGAGAAGCAATAGGCACCTCCTGAGTGGACTTCACCCTGCGACCAGCCGTTCTTGACGATTTTTTCTGGGCAGCGTGGTACAAGCATTGGGCAGCCGTTTAGCACCGTTCTGCCCACTGCGGTTTCCAGGCCGGCGGCCCGGATCATGCGTCCAACAGAAAGCGCGGCAGCCACGTCCCCGCCGGGAGACTGAAACACGACAGGAAGCTTCTTGCCCTTCAGCCGTTTAGAAACTTCTTGAACCGTCTGGCGGTGTCGCCTGTTATCGCGCCTTCGGCCGATATCCATTGGATGCAGGTTTGCGTGCAGTCGCCGTTGCGCACTAGAGCAAAATTCATCTGCCAGTCGTCGGGCGCTTGCGTTGTCTCTGCGGCAGATGCCGCCGCAATCAAGGAAAAAAGAGATGCGACGATGATCAGGTAAAAGGTCGGCAGTAGAGCAACGCGCATTGCCATGATGATAGCTCAATCAACCTTCATAGGATGGTCTCAATCAACCTTCATAGTCATGGTCACTGTCGACTGGCCGTGGTTGACTTGGCTTTTTCCAGTGGCGACGAAAACAAAGGTGTCAGTGCCCTTGTAGCCACTTTGCGCCTGATAGGTGAGTACCGAGCGGCTGAGGGCCATGACGACGCCATGCTGAGGGCGGGAAATGATTTTCAGACTTGTGAGGGTGCCGCTGGCTCGGATGGGAAATACACATTTTTGGCCGCTATGGACCATGGCGCTGCCAGTCGCGTCAACGCCGAGCCAGAAACGCAATCGCCACGGACATTCGTCCGCATGCGCTGATGTCGCAAGGCCCAAGCCGAGAAGGCCGGCGAGAGCAAGGGCTGAAAGTCTTATGGGCATCATGGAATAGAACTTTTCTTGCCAGATGAGATTTGAACGAAGCATCGGATTGTCGCGTGTCGATCCACAACCGAAGCCGACCAATCCTCTCGGCCCCGGCGGAATCAAAAATTCTTCGATATTGAAATTCTAACTATATTTAGATGACCAGGCCGGCGCCACTGGCCCGCAGAATTATTTGAGCCATCAAAAAATAGCGCCGGATTTTTCTTTTAATTTCTCCACATCCCCGATCACCCCGCCTATAGGCAGGGATTTCTGCATATTGGTGGCCTGTCGTGCAATAGATTTATTTACTATTTTACATTTGGTGTCATTTCCGCCGCCATCGCTGGCTCTTCTGATTTTACCTTTCCTCCGCAATCCTTAAATAGGCCGCGGTCACGAACAGCACGATCAGCCCGAACAAGATCGAGAAATCACCAAGCTGGTACTGGCCCTGGTCATTCTTAACCAGAATGTCGCGGCCAGCTGCTGCGCGAGATGTTGGAGCTTCGGGTCGTCGCCGATATTCTGCAGCCGCGCTTCAACGGCCTCGGGGCCGGTGCGGCCAACATCGGCTCTCCATCACTCGCGCCGCTTCGCAACCCCGGCGCCTTTGCCCGGAAGGCGCCGCCAAGGCTATGGATACTTCGTTGGAGGCACCCCAGGGTCCAAATTGCCCTGCAGCTCCTTCGGCAGCGGCAGGCTTGAGCATTGCAGGTGCACTTCGCGGGCGAACAGCTTTCGTTGCTTCTGCTCATGCTCCTTGATGGCTGCGACGAGCCCCATCGAGTATGGACCGAGCAGGACGCCGAAACCCCACCCCGGGTGCTCTTTCTCGCGAGCCTGGTAATCCGAAGCCGCCATGCGGGCCTGCTGGCATGCCGGCGAAGCCCATTTCTGGTCCTGCTGCGAAAGCGACGCCTCATAGTCGACCGGCGATGTCGCGCACCCAGCCACTGCCGCAGTCAATGCGAGGCAGATTGCGATTCTCATCCGAAGCCTCTCCTAAGCCTTGTGAAGGCCTGCATAGACCTCTTCATCCGACAAGGCGATAGGCTGCGGTCAGGCGCCTTCCCCACC